>DASTVH010000267.1:0-5116 GCA_035759195.1 Candidatus Limnocylindrales bacterium | reverse complement strand
GGCTTCGACGGCGAAGCGGCGATCGAGACCCTCATCCTCGAGGACCTCGGCGGCCGGACCCGGCTGATCTCGAGGAGCCGGTTCCCATCGGTGGAGTCGCTCGAGGGCGCGCTGGCCACCGGCATGATCGGCGGTGCGCTCCAGACGTACGACCGCCTCGCCGACGAGTTTGCGGCGGAGCTCGCGAACGGCTGAGCGAGGCCCTCACACGGCACCGGGCCCGCCGGCCGAACTGGCGGGCCCGAACTCCGCCTCGCGAGCTTCCGCCAGGATCGGCGGCAGGCCGAAGGCCGGAAAGAGCGCGGCGTCGAAGGTCGTGATCTCGGCGACGAGTCCGTCCTCGAAATCGGAGATGAACACCGGGGTCCCTGAGGCCGGCGATGAGGAGCGCGGCCGGAGCTGCGCTATGCAGGTGCCGCCTCGCGCCGTCGGAAGCGCCGCACCCGGTGGCGGTTGCCGCAGCCTGCGTCGTCGCACCAGCGCCGGGTCCCGTTCCGCGATCCGTCGAGAAAGATGAGGCGGCAGGCCGGATTGCCGCAGATCGCGAGCCGGTCCCGGATCCGTACCAGCTCGAGCAGCGGCAACAGCAGATCGCCGACCATCGCCGTCCAGCCGTCTCCCTCGGCGGCGAGCCGGCCGGCGTCATCGACGCGGAACCGCGTCCGGTCGAGGACCGCCCCGGCCTGGGGCGTCCAGCCCGCCGAAGGATCGAGCAGGCCGCGAGCCATCTCCCGGACGGCGGCCAGGCCGGTGAGGGCGTCCGCGTCGGGGGGGATCGGCGGAACGACGACGTCGTGCTCGGCCAGGTAGCGGACGGCGTCGCCGGCGTCGGCCAGGTGATCGTGGTCGCCGTCGTCGCGGGTCACCCTGGCGAACCAGTGTCCGCCCGGTCCGTGCCGGGTGTTGGCCACCCACAACAGGTCCGCGAGGGACCGCCGGCCGACCAGCGGCCCGGTTGCGTGATCCCGCGGGCCGATCCGGCTCACGGGCTCGGCGGTGCCTCCACCGTCCAGACGCGACCGAGGCAGACGTTGTACAGCTCGTCGATCTCCGTGCTGTCCTGCGTCAGCGCGACCAGCCGGCCGGTCCGGCACAGCCCCGCGCGTCCTTCGAAGAGCGTGTCGTCGACCACCCGCTCGCCGGCCGCGAGCTGCGCAAGCCGTTCCGTCGCGCCGCCCGGGCTCTCGTACAGGATCGTGACCGGCCCGCCCGTCGCGTTCTCGATCGTCACGGCGTCGGCCGGTCCTGTCGCGCCGGGGACCTCGGACGGGGCGCAGGTGATCACCACAAGGGCGAGCCCCACGTAGAGCAGCCGCGAAACGAACGCGGCTGGTGGTCTGCTCATCAGGCTGCGCCTCCGCTTCCGGGAATATGTAACGTGCTAGATGTCACTTTGACCGTTTCACGATGAAGCGTCAACGCCGCCGATCGCTGCAACAGAACGAACGCGGTTTGCAATGCGAACGAATCGCCGACCCGCGGGACCGCACCGTACTCGCCGTCCGCCGGGCGCGACGATTGGGCGGTCCGGAGGGAACATTGCAGCCAACGCTCATCACCAATCCGGCGGACGACCGCGCCTTTCAAGAGGCGGCGGAAGCGGAGGTCGCCACCGGTGCCGCCACGTCCGAGGAGTTACAGGCCTGCCTGCGGCGGCGGTACCCGCGTGCCGTCGTCCACGCCCGCGAGCTCGCCGGCGAGCGCATACTCGTCTGGTACGTCTACCGGGAAGGCCGCTGGGTCTCCAGCCACGCGGCGCGAGGTGCGAACCACGAGGTGTGACGATGTCCGACGCGCGAGACGACCTGCGCGCGACCTCGGAATCGATCCGCCATGACGCCGAACGGCTTGCGGCGCTGGAGGCGGAGAAGAGCGGGATCGAGCCCGAACATCCTCGGGTGGTCGAGCTCTCGCGCGAGATCGAGGAGCTCACGAGACGGCTTGCCCACCAGGCGACCGCGGAGCGTGAGCTGAGCGAGGAGATCCAGGATGAGGCCGAAGGCCCTCCTGCCTGATCTCTCCCCCGCCCTGAATCAGCGGAGCCGGCGCCATCGGCGCCGGCTCCTCGGTATGGCGGTTGGGGTCAGGCCGCCGTGGCGATCTTGACCGCGTAGGAGGCCAGCTCGTCGGCGAGCGACTCCGAGGTCGACTTCTGCGCCTTCTGGAACTCGGTCGCGGCCTTCCGCAGGTCCGTGTCCTTGGTCGCCCGCGCGATCTCGAGCATGCCGCCCGCCGAATCCATCTGCTTGCGCTTGAGGTTCAGCAGGACCGCGTGGGCCTCATAGAAGTCGCTGTCGGCCCCTTCCTCGGTTGCGCTCGACAGGGTCTCCTCCATGAGTCCCTTGAGCCCGCCGGCCACGTCCTCGACCTCGCCGGTCGCACCATGCTTCCGGCCGAGCGTTCGGAGCTCGGTGAGGAAGTTCTCGTCTTCCTTCAGCGATGCCTTGAGCGCCTTCTTGGCCGCGGGCACGGGGTGGGCCGTGCTGAGCGACTTCTCGGCCTCGACGATCGACTGCTGGATCGCGATCGCCTCGTCGAACTCGTGCTTGATGAACTCTTCGCCGGTTTTGGCTTCGCCCATGTGCGTCTCTCCTCGATGTGGGGTACGGGGACCCTCATCGTGGGGTCGACACCCTCGCGGGGCTGAGCGCTCCGGCCGTGCCGACGATTCAATCGCGTGGCGATCACGGCATCACGCCCGTCGTCTCCCGACGAGATCAGCGGTGGGGTGCGTCCTCGACGTGCGCCACCCAATCACCGTCCGCGATCCGCTCGCCGAGCTCGCCGGGCGCACCGCGGTAGAAGTAGACCGCGGCTCGCTCGACCGGACCGTCGGTCACGGGGACCGTCCGTCGAATGTACTGTGAACCGGCTTCGTCCCCGGGGTCGTATCGCTCGAGCCGGTCCAGCCGTTCGAGCGCCGCCGGCCCCGGCAACCGGTAGAGCTCGACGAGCACCGGGCCGGGCGGATCCTCGACGAGTGCAGGGTAGGCGTACGAGCGATAGGGCGTCCGCGGCACATCGTGAAGTGCGCCCCGGATGACGCCCGTCCCGAGATAGACCGCGCCGGCAAGGAGCCCGTGGTTCCGCTGACCGCCGCGGAGCGTGCCGTAGACCGCGATGACGAGCCGCTCGTCGTCCATCGATGCAGTCTGGCATCCGGACTCCTGGTGCGCGCGGGCGACCGTCGCTCGTCGTCCGCACCCCCGAGTCACAATCGTGCGATCAGCCTTCCGCTACCTCGACGTAGTGCGGCAGCAGCGTCGCCCAGCCACCCCAGTTGCGATCCCGCCAGTCCGTTCCGCCGGCCCCGAGGCGCTCCCAGCCGCGGTGCTCGATCTCGACCCGGGTGGATCCGCTGCCGCGATCGAGGAAGCGGATCTCCACCTCGGTTGCCTCGCTCCGGTCGCGCCTGAGGTGCCACAGGTAGACGAGGCGCCGAGGCGGTTCCCAGACGGTGACCTCGCCCCAGTCGTGTTCCATCCCGTCGGCCGTCCGCTCGAAGATCCGGCCGCCGGGCCGGCCCTCGAGCACGATCGTGAGATCCGGGTCCCCGGTGACTGTGTGGTCGGCCGGCCACCACTGGGAGATCCGCCCCGTCCAGACCGCGAATGCGTGGTCGGGCGGGCAGGCGAGGTCGAGCCCGAGCCGGATCGGCTCGATCACCGGGGCCTCCGCTCCCTCGTTGTGTTGTCGGCGACGAGCCGGAAGCGGGCGCCGGCTTCGCCCCAGACCCGTTCGAGGTACGCCCGGACCGCCGCCACGCCATCGTCATGGAGCTGGTAGATCCGGCGGGTGCCCCGGGCCTCCTCGACCACGAAGCCGGCCGCCTTGAGCAGTCGCAGATGGCGCGACACGGCGGGCCGGCTGATCGGCAGCGCGTCGGCGATCTCGCGGACCGATCGCCGGCCGCCCCCGAGCACCTCGAGGATCGCCCGTCGGTTCGGATCGCCCAGGGCGTCAAACGGATCGCCAACCGGGCCCGGTGCGGCCATGTCAGGCCCTCACGCGGGGGCAGCGCGCCTTCGGCTCAGCCGATCGCCCGCATCCGGTTGTTCCTCGGCTCGTGGGTCAGCTCGGCCAGCCCGAGCGCTTCGAGGAGCGGCGGCATGTAGACGCCGAACCTGCCGCGGAGCCCCTTCTTGAGGCCGTACCACCCGCCGAGCGGATTGTCCGGCGAGCGACCCCAGGCCTCGACCGAGCCGTCCGGCGCCGGCTTCTGCTCGTCGGCGCCGCCGAGCGGCATCCAGTCGCCGTGGGCCTTCAGCATCGCGTGGAGGTCGTCGATCGCGCGGGCGTCGTAGAGGAGTTTCGTGCCGCCGACCTGACACACGATCGCCGGCGGATCGCCGCCGTCGTCGCGGTACATCGTGTACTGCGAGGTGCCCGGCGGCGTCTTCAGAACCCATGGATCGTCTTTCGTCCCACTGCCGATGGCCACGCCCCACGCCCTCCTGCCGTATTGGTAACACAACGGCTACCGTAACAGTCCGTTGACCATTGATCAAGCGACCGGCGGCCTCGCGCCTCGCCGGGTACCTTGGCGAACATGGACTCTGACAGCGACCGAAGGCGCCGGCTCGTCATCCTCGCCGAGGGGGCGTTCGGGCCGCACAGCGCGAAGACGGCGATCGGGGTCATTCGCTACGGGCCGGACACGGTGACGGCGGTGATCGACTCGAGCCAGGCCGGGCGGAACGTTCGCGCCTGGCTCGGCGACGGGCCGCGTTTCGACGTGCCGATCGTCGCCTCGCTGGACGAGGCGCTCCGGCTGGGGCCGGCGGATGCGCTGCTGATCGGAATCGCCCCGACGGGCGGCCGGCTCCCGGAGACGTGGCGCCGGACCATCCTCGATGCGATCGGGGCCGGGCTCGACGTCCTGTCGGGCCTCCACGTCTTCCTCGGCGACGAGCCGGAGCTCGCCGCGGCCGCCCGCCGGGCCGGGACGCAGATCGTCGACTACCGCCGCCCGCCCGAGGAAGCCGAGACGGCCGTCGGCAGGCGCCATCTGCCGGGGCGGCGGGTGATCCTGACGGTCGGCACCGATTGCGCGATCGGCAAGATGTCGGTCGCCCTCGAGCTGCGCCGGGCGGCGCTGGCCGTCGGCCGCTCGGCC
>DASTVH010000266.1:0-2595 GCA_035759195.1 Candidatus Limnocylindrales bacterium | reverse complement strand
CCGCGCAACGGGCGGACGCGCTGGGGATCGAATCGCTGTGGGTTTACGACCACTTCCAGGTGGACCCGCCACCCGAGGAGGCACCGGTCTTCGACCCGATCGTCGAGCTGGCTGCGCTGGCGACTGCGACATCACGAGCCCGGCTCGGCCACCTCGTCCTCGCTGCCGCCTACCGCAACGCGGCGATGACCGCGAAGATGATCTCCACCCTCGACGTCGTCAGCGGCGGTCGGGTCGAGCTGGGGATCGGGGCGGGCTGGAAGGAGGACGAGTGGCGCGCCTACGGATACGGCTTCCCGGACGCGCCGACCCGACTGGCGATCCTCACCGACCATCTCGAGATCATCAGCCGGATGCTGGCGCCCGGCCGGGCGACGTATGTGGGGCCGCACGCCCATGCCCTCGATGCCATCCACGAGCCGAAAGGGCTCCAGCAGCCGCGCGTGCCGATCGTGGTCGGCGGCAACGGCCCGAAGGTGACCTGGCGGCTCGCTGCCCGCTTCGCGGACGAACTCAACCTCGACGCGCTCATGCCCGACGAGGTCGAGCGAGCCCTGCCCGTGATCGCGGCGCAGTGCGAGGAGGCGGGTCGGGACCCGGCGTCGCTGCGGGTCTCGGTCCACGTGTGGGGACGCCCGGCGGCCGCGCCCGGGCCGCCGCGCCGTCAGCGCTTCCGCGATTACGAAGGGCTGGGGCTGGCGCGGGTCGTCGTCCAGGGATTCGCGGCGGTTCGGGATGAGCGGCACATGGACGCGATCGCAGACGATGTCGCCGCAGTTGGTGGCCTGGGGAGTTGATGGCAGCAACGCAGGGCACCGGGGCCGTCCCGTCTCCCGCCGCCTGGCGGCGCTCCACCTTTCCCGCCGCTGCTCGGATATTCCCCGGATGCGTAGAACGCGGCACGGTGCGCCCGGAAGGGCCGCTTTGGGCCGCGTTCATGTGCCCCGGCGATATCCGAACGGCGGATCCGGGCGGGAGGCCGGTTCGGGCGGCCGGATAAACCTCCACGGAATGCTGCAATCGGAGTGGCGAGGCGAGGGATCGCGACGGGGCCGGACGACCCGCGGTGAGACCGAAAAGAGCCGCGCTACGTGATGCCCGCGAACAGGTCGGTCTCGGGCAGCGTGGTCGGGACCCGCGACTCGCGGAGGATGAAGGCCTCCTCGCTCCAGTACTCCCGCCAGCCGTCGAGGCCGAACTTCATGAACGGGAAGTCGTCCGAGATCTGGGTGACGTGGCGGCGCAGCGCCTCCCACTTGCGATCGATCGCCGACGAGATGTCGATCCGGGTCGTGATGGCCTCGTCGGGGACGAGCATCCTGGCCATCGTCTGCTCGAACTCGGCGAGCTGCTCCGGCGTCGCGTCCTTCGGCGGCAGCCAGAAGCTCTCGACGCCCAGCTCCGCGAGGCGCCGGTTCATCGCCTCGCGGACCGACTTCGGGATCGCCTGCTCGTAGAGCTTGGCCGGGGCCCACGGCTCGAGGCCCGCCTCGAGCTGCTCCGGGTACCAGCCCGGGTCGCCCGCCCGGGGCCAGGCGCGGACCGCGACGTCGTGGGTCCGGATATGGTCGGGGTGGCCGTAGCCGCCGAACTCGTTGTAGGTCGTGACGACGTCCGGGCGGTGGGTGCGGATGAGCCAGACCAGGCGCCGGGCCGCCTCGTCGAGGTCGGCCTGCCAGAACGAGCGTGGGTCGTGGTTGCCGGCCCGGCCCATCATGTCCGAGTCGCGGTAGCCGAGGCTCTCCCACTCGGTGACGCCGAGGATCCCCATCGCGGCTTCCAGCTCGGCGGCCCGGATCTCCGCGAGCCGGCGATGGTTGTCGGGTGTGTCCATGTCCTTCACGACGATCTCGCCGAGCTCGCCCCGCGTGCAGGTGACGAGGACGACGCGATGCCCGGCATCCACCGCCCGGGCCATCGTCCCGCCCGTCCCGATCGTCTCGTCGTCGGGGTGGGCATGAACGGTCATCAGGGTCAATCGGCGCGGCTCGGTCATGGCCGAGATGCTAGCCCGAGCGGCGCTCCAGCATCACGATGGGGATCCGCCGCGTCGCCTTCCGCCGGTAGGCCTCGAACTCCGGGTATCCGGCGACGAGCCGCGGCCACAGGCGTTCCGCCTCATCGTCGGTCGCCTCCCGGGCCCGGACGGCGATCCGCTCGCGGCCGACCTCGACCGCCGCGTCGGGGTTCGCCCGGAGGTTCAACCACCAGTTCGGGTCGGCGTCCTCGCCCGCGTTCGAGGCGACGACCGCGAAGGCCGGGCCGTCCTCGACGTAGAAGAGGCCCGTACGCCGGAGCTTGCCCGTCGTGCGGCCGCGGGCCAGCAGGAACAGCGTGCCGACACGTCGGCCGGGCCTCGTCGTTCCCAACCGCCCGCCGCTCGCCGCGAAGAGGGCCCTGTGGAGGGCCCAGCCGATGCGGAGGACGGGCCGGGGTGGCGTCATGCTCGGACGATACGCGGCCCGGAGCCGCCGCTACCATCGACGAATGCCCCACCTTCCGACCGGACCGCTGACGGGCGTCCGGGTCGTCGACTGCTCGACGGTTCTCGCCGGGCCGTACGCGACGATGCTCCTGGGCGACCTCGGCGCCGAC
>DASTVH010000265.1:0-13682 GCA_035759195.1 Candidatus Limnocylindrales bacterium | reverse complement strand
CACCACAACTTCCGGAGCCAGCCGCCGATTCGGTCCGAGCGGCCGGTGTTCGACGCGGCACGGGCCCGGGAGGCGACTGCCGGCGCCGCGGAGCCGGTCCGATGAGCGTGTTGCGCCGGCTCGTCGCCGCGGACGAGGCCCAGGAGACGCGGGTCTTCCTGTTCATGGCCGCCTTCGGGCTGGTCGTCGCAGCGATCTACTGGTTCGTCTCGTACGAGCTCGCCGGCACGGTTCTACTGGCCGGGTTCGGCCTCGCGACCGGAGTGATCGGGGCGCGGCTGGTCGCCGACCCGGCGTCCGCGCGCGTCCGGCGGCGGTCCCGGTCCCGCGGGACCTCGGCGCCCGATGTTCTCGGCGAGGTTGGCGACACCATCGATGCGCCGGCCGAGGGCAGCGGCGAGATCGACCGGCCGTTCGTCGACGAGACCGGCCGGATCCCCGACGCGACGCTGGCCCCGTTCGCCGTCGGCCTGGGCCTTGCCCTCGCGGCGACCGGGCTCGTCTTCGGGCCAGCGCCGGTCATCGTCGGACTGTTGCCGCTGGCCTGGGGTGCGTGGCGCTGGCTGACGGCCGCCGGGGCCGAGCTCCGGGCGACACACATCGACGAGCGCACCGACTGAACCTCAGCGACCGGCACGAGGTGACAACCATCGCCGTTCCTTGCCGGCGATCTCATGGCGAGCGGTCGCCCTGCAGGGATCGACGATACCCACAACCTCCGTGCGAGGTTGCGCGGTGAAGCGAGACGAAGCGGCCATCGTCGTTGGCCTGGTCCCTTCCAGCACGAGGTCGACGAAGAAGCACTGATAGACTTCGGCGAACGGCGTCGCGGGATCTTTGAGCTTGTCCGGACGAGGCTCCGATGTGCCTCACCTGTCTGGATCTCGTTCGCTGTTGGCTGAAGGAACTTGGGCGGGGGTCGGCGATTTGTCGAACCCATCAGCACGGTCCCTTCGTCGCCCTCGGGCGGGAGTAGCTCAGTTGGCAGAGCGTCAGCCTTCCAAGCTGAATGTCGCGGGTTCGATCCCCGTCTCCCGCTCCACTGAACCAGAGGCGGCCCCGCCGGGCCGTCGCACAGCCGCTGTCGGACACAGAGAAGTGCCGCCCCTTCCGGGGCGGCACTCTGTTCTTCTCGACGTCGGCGACCGATCCGCGATCGGCCGCCGCAGGCGGCTACTGCGCGAACCGGGTCCCGTTCGTGCCGCCGGAGCCGGCGCCGTCAGGGGCCGTATGGCCGGGGCCTTCCATCGCGCCGCGATCGACGACGGGGACGGCGCCGTCGGACGTGATGTAGCCGGGGCCTTCCATCGCGCCACGATCGACGACCGGGACGGCGCCGGCCGGGGCGGCCTGCGGCTTCGAGGCCGCGATCTGGCCGAGCGCGACGGCCGCGGAGAGGACGATGACGAGGGTGATCGCGACGAGCGCGGCCCACAGCTGACCGAGACCCAGGGGAGCCTGGGCGGTGCGAGTCGATCCGGACATCTGATACCTCCACGGGGGCCGGCTCGGCTTCGACCAGTTCGTTCGCTCGGCCGGCGTCCCTGATGCCCCGATCCTCGTTCCGATCGGTCCGCTCGCAATCCGGCTGCAGCCCCATTCGCGCGGCGGCGCTGCCTTAATTCGGGAGTCCTGCCTGAACTCGGGACCTTACGCACTGCCGGGCGCGATGCGGCCAAACGGTGCGCCGTGTATCCTCGGGCCACCGCCGGTCCCCACCGCAGGCTGGGGCGTGGACCTCCGGCCACCGTCACACATTCCCAGCGTCGCCGCCCCGTTCTCCCGTCGACAGCCGCGACCTTCGGTCACCTCCGCCTCCGTCGGATGACGCAGGCGAATACCACCCGATTTGGTGATGGCAGCGAGCCCACGCGTCCGCCACGATCCGGGCAGCCTCCGTCAAGCTCACCAATCCGGTAGATGTCCAGACCGCGATGAAGCACCTTCGCCGCCTCGTCGATTCGCTCGGGCATGCCGCGGCGCGCGGCAGAACGGCCTTCCTGCGCCGGCCGCGGACCTCGATCGCCGCGCTCGCCCTGGTCGTCGTCGTCGCGTCCGTCGCCGGCGGCTCGCTTCTCATCGCCGGCAACCGGCCGGCCGGCGGCGCGAACGGAGGCGGCCAGCCGACGTTCACCTACAGCGCCGGCTGGACCCTCGTCGACCTCCAGCGCCACGTCGAGGCCGGCGAGGTCGTCGCGATCACCGCGGTTCGCGGCACGGACGCCTCCGGTGCCCCGACCGAGACGCTGCTGGCCCGGACGACCGAAGGCCAGGTCGTTGCCGTCAACCTGGCGGTTTCGGCAGGTCAGGCAGTCGCGGCTCTCGCGGCGATGGGCTACGGCGGGCTGCTGACCGCTGAGGCGCTCCAGGTCAGCGCCCCGGTCGGTGCCGAACCGGGCCCGAACATCCTCGCCATCCTGCTGCCGACCTCGATGCTGATCCTCATGATCTTCATGGTCTTCCGGATGTCGCGACGAGGCCACGCGACGGCCCGCGACGGCGCGTCGTTCCGGACGATCATGCCCCAGGCACCGGCGGCCGACGGGACCGTCACCGTCGCCGAGTCCGACACCGCGTCGACCGTCCGCCTTGCCGACGTCGCCGGCTGCGACGAGGCGAAGCTCGAGCTGACCGAGACGATCGAGTTCCTGCGAACGCCCGAGAAGTTCCATAAGCTCGGGGCCAGGATCCCGCGCGGGATCATGCTGTTCGGCCCGCCCGGGACCGGCAAGACGATGCTGGCGCGGGCCGTCGCGGCCGAAGCCGGCGTTCCGTTCCACCACGCGTCCGGTTCGGAGTTCGTCGAGAAGTACGTCGGCGTCGGAGCGCGGCGCGTCCGGGACCTCTTCGCCCAGGCCCGCAAGCTCGGCCGCGGCGTCATCTTCTTCGACGAGTTCGACGCACTCGCGAAGGCTCGCGGCGGCCCGAACAGCCACGAGGAGCGCGAGCAGACCCTCAACCAGCTGCTCGTCGAGCTCGACGGCTTCGGCACGACCGAGGACATCGTCGTGATCGCCGCGACGAACCGCCTCGACACGCTCGACTCGGCGGTCCTCCGGCCCGGCCGCTTCAACCGCAAGATCCACGTCGGACTGCCCGATGTCGCCGGCCGCGAGGCGATCCTCGCCGTCCACGCCCGGAACAAGCCCCTTTCGGCGACGGTCGACCTCGGCGAGATCGCCCGCAAGACGTACGGCTTCTCGGGGGCGATGCTCGCCGACCTCCTGAACGAGGCGGCGATCCTCGCGGCCCGGCGGGCGACCGACGCGATCGGGTCCGAGGACCTCCACGGCGGCTGGCTCAAGGTCGCCGTCGGGACGTCGCGGCGGCGCTCGATGGACGAACGGGAGCGCTCGATCATCGCGGCCCACGAAGTCGGCCACGCGATCTGCGGCAAGGTCCACGGCGACAAACGCAAGGTCGAGGAGATCTCGCTCTTCGCCCACGGCGAGGCCCTTGGCGTCACCGTGAGCAGCCAGGAGGACAACGACCTCCCGTCCGAATCGGACCTCCGCGCTCGACTCGTCGCGCTCATGGGCGGCCGGGCGGCCGAGGAGATCCTCTTCCAGGAGGTCACCGGCGGCGCGTCGAACGACTTCGAGGCGGCGAACAAGATCGCGACCGCGATGGTCACCCGCTGGGGCATGGGCCGCGACCCCGAGGCGGCCGATGGCGGAATCTCAGGCCGGGGCACGCTCTCCTTCCTCGTCCCCGAGGCCGGCAAGCACACCCTCCCATCCGACGTCCAGGCGGCCGCGACCCGGGCGATCCGTGGGATCCTCGACGACGCGTACGCCGAGGCGTGCCGAACGCTGATCGCGAACATGGACACGCTCCGGCGCCTCGCGTCGTACCTCGTCGAGCACGAGCGCGTCGACGGGGCGACCTTCGACGAGCTCTTCGACGGGCGCCGGCCGGTCCCGAACGCCGAGGATGAGTGGCGCGCCGCGACGTCGCGCCCGCGCGCCTGGGGCGAGATCGTCGACATCGCCGCGAATCGCGTCCGGCCCCTGATCGGCCCCGAACCGGCGGCCGCGTCGATGCCGCCGCAGCCGGCGGTTGTCGCCGTCGGGTCGGGCGGAGCGGTCGCGCCGGCGCCGGAGGCCGCGCCTGCCCCGCCCCTCGTTCAGGTCCCTCCCGTCCTTGGCGCTGTGTCTCCCGTTCAGCCGCGCGTCCGGCGGCGCTCCGCCCCGACGCGCCGCCTGGTGCTGGGCGTCCGCCCGTTCGGCTCGCGCCGGATCCGACAGGCGGCGGCCGGCGCCCTCCATCGGGCCGAGGCCTGGCTGCGCCAGAACGAAACCGAACGCGGCGAGCTCTGATCCGCCGCGGATCCTGGCTGGCCCGACCCCCGACTCGCGGCTCATGCGCTGCGGGCCTTGCAAGATCCGCGCAATATGCGCAACTCTTGCAACGTCCGTAGTTCCTTCCTGACCATCGAGGCCAAGAAGCTGCTCTTGCGGCCCTGCCGGGAGGCACAGGTCCTGGGGCTCTGACGGCGCGCGCGTGAAGCGCCGCGACCCGGGCACCGATGCCCGCGTCGCCCTCGAGTCGGCGCTCCGCTGAGAGAAACGCGGTCCGTCGGCCGGGTGAGGGGGGCGAGGCACGCGCCATCCGTCACCGAGCTGACGGACCGTTTCGCCAAGAGGGCGCCGCCGGGTTCGCCTGAGCCGGAGCCGACGCCGCCGCCGCGTCGCTCGGGTACTCTGTGCCCCGTGCCCCTGATCTCCGTCCGTTCGCTGACCAAGCGCTACGGCACCGTCACCGCGCTCGACGGCCTCTCGGTCGAGATCGAACCCGGGATCGTCGGTCTCGTCGGGTCGAACGGGGCCGGCAAGAGCACGCTCCTCAAGATCCTGCTCGGCCTCATCGACGCCACGTCGGGCAGCGCGTCGGTCTTCGACCTCGACGTCGCCTCCCACGGCACCGACATTCGCCAGTTCGTCGGGTACATGCCCGAACACGACTGCCTGCCGCCGGACGCGTCGGCGACCGATGTCGTCTCCCACCTCGCCCTGATGTCGGGGCTGCCCCGGACGGCGGCCCGCGAGCGGACCGCCGAGGTCCTCCGCCACGTCGGGCTCTACGAGGAGCGGTATCGGGCGATCGGCGGCTACTCGACGGGCATGAAGCAGCGGGTCAAGCTGGCCCAGGCGCTCGTCCACGACCCGCGGCTGCTCCTGCTCGACGAGCCGACCAACGGCCTCGATCCGGCCGGCCGCGACGAGATGCTCGAGCTCGTCCGGCGGACAGGCACGGAGTTCGGGATCGCCGTGATCGTCGCCTCGCACCTGCTCGGCGAGATCGAGCGCGTCTGCGATCACCTTGTCGCGATCGAGGCCGGACGATTGCTCCGGGCTGCGCCGCTCCACGCTTTCACCGAACGGACCGGGACGCTCGCCGTCGAGGTCGAGGAGGGGAGCGAGACGCTCGCGGCGCGGCTAAACGCGGCCGGCCTCGAGGCGATCGCCGACGGCAGGGTGGTCCTCATCGCGGTCGCCGACGACCGCCCCTACGACATCGTCCGCGACACGATCGTCGACCTTGGCCTGCCGCTCATCCGGATCGAGCAGCGCCGACATCGGCTCGAGGACCTCTTCCGGGACGGAGCCGGCGACGGGCGCGACGTCGTGAGCGGGGGCGACGACGTCCCCGCCGCGGATGAGGTCCGGACGTGACCGCGCCGGCATCGGTCGGGACGCCGTCGGGCTCCATCTACGACCTCGGCTATCGCGGCTACGAGGGGCCACGACTGGGTCGCGCCCACGCGATCCGCTCGCTGTTCAGTCACAGTCTCCGGTCGGCGTACGGGATCGGCCGCGGTGCGCGCGCCAAGATCGCGCCGCTGGTCCTCGGCGCCATGGCCGTCGTTCCGGCGGTGGCCTTCGTCGGGGTCCTCGCGATGGCCGCCCGCCTGGGCGAGGGCACCGGCGAGCTGATCGAACAGGGATCTCCCTTCGGGTACGAGACCTACTTCGGGACCATGGGGACGTTCGTCGTCCTCTTCTGCGCCGCGCAGGCACCGGAACTCTTCGGGCGCGACCAGCGCCACGGCGTCCTCTCGCTCTACTTCGCACGGGCGCTCCGGCGGTCCGACTACGCGCTTGCCCGGATCGCCGGCTTCGTCGCCGCGCTCCTCGTCCTCCAGCTCTTCCCCCAGGCCGTCCTCTTCTTCGGCCGCGTCCTGCTCGCACCGGACGTCGCCGGAGCGATCAGCGACGACCTGCCGGTCGTCCCGCCGATCGTCCTCCAGGGCCTGCTGTCGTCGCTGCTCCTGGGCGGGCTGTCGATGGCGATCTCGGCGTTCACCCCCCGGCGGGCGTATGCGACGGCCGGGATCATCGCGCTCTTCGTCATCCCCAACATCGTCGCCAGCGTCGTCGCCGGGATCGGATCGACGGACATCGGCAACGTGCTGTTCCTCGCCAGTCCCACGAGCGTCCTCGACGGCACGAACGCGGTGCTCTTCAACACGGACCTCGCCTCCGAGTTCTTCTTCATCGATCTGCCCGACTGGTCGTACTTCGCCGCCGCCACCGCCGGCATCGTCGGCTCGATCGCGATCACGCTGCGGCGCTTCGCGGGGATCACCGCGTGACGGTCCCGACCTTCGCCCCGCTGCCGTCGCCCGACGCGCCGCCCGGCGCTCCGATCGCCCCGATCGCCCTCGATCGCGTCTCGCGCTGGTACGGCAACGTGGTCGCCGTCAACGACATCTCGTTCGCGCTGGCGCCGGGCGTCACCGGCCTCCTCGGCCCCAACGGTGCCGGCAAGACGACGCTTCTCCACATGCTGGCCGGTCTGCTGAAGCCCTCGTCCGGCGCCGTCCGGATCGGCGGCCACGTGGCGTGGCACAACCCGGCGATCTATCGGACCGTCGGGCTCGTCCCCGAGCGCGAGGCCGTCCAGCCGTTCCTGACCGGCCGCGAGTTCGCCCGGCTCGCGGCCCGCCTTCAGCGCCTGCCGGACCCGGACGCAGCGGCGGCCCGGGCGATCCAGACCGTCGATCTCGAGGCGGCCGCCGACCGGCCGATCGGAACGTACTCGAAGGGCATGCGGCAGCGGGCGAAGATCGCGGCGGCCCTGGTCCACGAGCCCTCGATCCTGCTCCTCGACGAGCCGTTCAACGGGATGGACCCGCGCCAGCGCCTGCACATGATGGACCTGCTCCGCCAGATGGCCCGCGCCGGCCGGACGATCCTCTTCTCTTCCCACATCCTCGAGGAGGTCGAGCGGCTCGCCGACGGAGTCCTCGTGATCTACGCCGGACGCCTCGCCGCGGCCGGCGACTTCCGCGAGATCCGGCGGCTCATGACCGACCGGCCCCACACGTTCGTCGTCCGGTCCTCGGACGACCGCCGCCTTGCGGCCGCGTTCATGACCGAACCGGCGGTCTTCGGGACCGAGCTGCGCGACGACCGCCTGACCGTCCGTGTCGCCGAGTTCGGCGGCTTCACCCGGGCCGTGGCGCGGGTCGCGCGCGACGCCGCGGTGACGCTGTTCGAGGTGGCTCCCACGGACGACTCGCTCGAGAGCGTCTTCGCCTACCTGGTCTCGCACCGGTGACGATCTACGCGACCCTCGCCGGCGTGACGCTCCGGGCGCTGCTCGGCCGGCGGCGCACGCTGCTGATGCTGTTGCTCGCCGGGATGCCGGTCCTCGTCGGCCTGCTCGTCCGGGCCAACAACGCCGACGTCGACGCCCTCGGGGCGACGCTCGACGGCTTCGTCGTCCGAATCGTCCTGCCGCTCATCGCCCTGGTCTTCGGGACGGCGGCGCTGGGCTCCGAGCTCGACGACGGGACCGCGGTCCACATCCTGACCAAGCCGATCAGTCGCTGGGCGATCGTCGTGGTGAAGATCCTCGTCGCCGGCACGCTGACCGCGGCGATGGTCGTCCCCTCGACGATTCTGGGCGGCCTGCTCATGGGTGGCCCCGGTTCGGCGACGACCGGCGTGACGTTCGCCTTCGCGATCGCCACGCTCATCGGCTCGTACGCCTACGTTGCGATCTTCCTGGTCCTGAGCGTCGCGACGTCGCGCGGGCTGATCATCGGCCTGGCCTACGCCCTCATCTGGGAGGGCTTGCTCGGCGGGCTGCTGCCGGGGACCCAGGTGCTCAGCGTCCGGGAGTACCTCGGTGGCATCGCCGGCGCGATCGACAGCCGAGCCGTGGCCGATTCGGCGGTCGGCGCCGCCGGCTTCCTCTTCGTCGCGGTGGCGGTAGCGGTCGCATTCGTCGCGGGCAGCCTCCGCCTGGCCTCGTACGAGGTCCGCGGGACCGACTGACGACGGCCGCTCGCGTCCGGCCGTCGCCCCTGCGCCTCGTCCGTACAGGCGGTTCCTTCGGGCACCGCAAATCGTGCTCGGCGGTTGTCAGGCGAGGAGGCCGGCAGTACGTTCGGCTGCGACGAGGTGGGCCGAATGGATCAGATCGACATGATCGACGGGACGGCCGCGGGCGGGGGCCCGCCGCCGAAGCAGCCGGGCTCGAACGAAGGCGGCGGCGTCACCGATCTGATGCCGACGTTCCTGCTCGAGCTTGCCCGGGCGATGCAGGCAGCCGCCCAGCGGGAGCAGGAGCGGATCGCCCGGGTCGTTGCCGACGAAGCCACGCGCCAGATCGAAACCACGCGGACGCGCGCCGCCGCCGAGGCGGAGGAGCTGCGCCGGCTGGCTGAGACCGACGTCGAACGGATCCAGGCCTGGGCGGCGGCCGAGATCGAGCGGATCCGGTCCGAGGCGGAGCGTCGGACCGCCGAACGGCGGCAGGACCTCGAGACCTACCTCGCCCGCCACCAGTCGATCATCGCGACCGAGATCGACGGCGTCGACGCCGCCGTCCGCGAGTACGACCGGGTCCTCGCCCAGTTCTTTGACGACCTCGCGGCGATGACCGACCCGGCCGACATCGTCCGCCGGGCAGGATCGCTTCCGACGATGCCCGACCTGGACACGGTCCGGGCGAGCGCACGCGCCGCGGCCGTGGCCGAGGTGGCGGACGCCGAACGAGCCGCCGAATCATCGCCGGGCGGCGAGGGCACGACGGCCGTGGGGGTCATGGATCCCGCGGCCGTCGGCCGCCCGGCCGACGAGTCCGCCCTCGAGGCGCCCGCGGCCGATGCACCGGTGGCCGCCGGGCCGGATCTCGACCCGACCGCCGAGGCGTCCGCGACCGCCGAGGCGTCCGCGACCGCCGCCCCGTCCGGCTCGGCCGGTCGAGAGGACGCGCCCGCCCCGGCGGGCAATCCCGTCGATGCCCCGGCCAACGGCTCCGCGGATCACCCGAACGCGGCCGTTCGCGTGCTCCGCACGCTCGCGCCATGGGCGGCGCCCGGCAGCCAGCAGCCCGCCGATCGGAGCGATCCGCCGCACTGAGCCGCGGGTCGGCGCGGCCGTCAGGCGCCGATGAAGCCGAAGATCTCGTCGAGCGCCGGCAGCGACCCTTCGGCCTGGAACAGGAAGAGCATCCCGACGACCAGGCTGAACGCGCCCGCGACCGCGCCGACGACGAGGTAGATCCGGGTCCGGGCCTGGCTGGCGACGAACCCGGTCGCGGACAGGATGACGATCACCGAGTTCGAGATCAGCAGCCCCGCGATGAACGCGAACATCATCGGTACGCCGAGGCCGGCGCTCGACGCGCTGCCGATGGCGGCGATGAGCAGGACCTGGGTGCCGGTCTCGGCGCCGACCCCGTGGATCATCCCGACGCCGAATGCCGTCCGCCTGCCGTACGAGCTCATCTCGACCGGCTCGACGTGTTCGTGCCCGTGCAGCTTGGCTCGCAGCCAGCGCCAGCCGTAGCGGATCGAGCGGAACACGAGCATCCAGCGGCTCTGGAGGCGGAACTCGGTGCCGTTGCGCGCGTACTGGACGAGTGAGTAGAGGACCCAGATGCCGAGGAAGACGAGGGTCAGGCCGACGACGCGGCCCATGATCGGATCGATCCAGTCGGGCAGGATCGCCCCGAACAGCAGGGCACCGAGCCCGAGGATCGCGACGACGAGCGCATGGCCCAGCGCGTAGAGCGTCCCGAGCAGGATGGCCTGGCCCTGCTCCGAAAGGAACCGCTCGCGGGTCAGGGCGAACCCCGTCTGCACGGCAAGGGCGACGGATGCCCCGCCGCCGGCCTGCTCGTGGACCCGGAATTCGGGCGCACCGCCATGGGTGTGATCGTGGCCGCCGGCCGAGCGATGGTCCGACGCGTGGATCTCCTCCGCCGCGATCGACGCCGCTGTCGTGCTCGTGATGTCGGTGATCGCCGCGATGTGGTCCCAGTCGATTCCGTGCCTGATCCCGAGCAGGAGGGCGGTGATGAGCAGGCCGACCCCGCCGGTCGCGGCGGCGGCGGCAAGGGGATCGCTGGCGATCGCGGCGAGGTCGGGCATGAAGAGGGACGACTCCTGGCGAATCTCGGCGCGACCCGAGGGTAGACGCTGGGCTTCGTTGTTGCAACTGCTTGCAATAACGAGCGACGAGGTAGATCGCGACCTATACTTCGACCGATGGCAGAGATCGGATCAGCCGGCCCGCCCGTCGCCTGGTCGACCGTCCGCGAGCGGCTCCGCGCCCGCGGCCTCCGCTGGACGCCGCAGCGCAGGACCCTGATCGAGGTTCTCTCCCGAACCGACGGCCACGTCACGGGCAGCGAGCTCGTCGACCGCTGCCGGGACCTGGATCCGACGACGATCCCCTCGACCGTCTACCGAACGCTCGACGTCCTCGAGGAGCTGGGGCTCGTCAGCCACAGCCACGGCGCGGACGGCCGCGAGGAGTTCCACGTCATGCCGGCCGACGAGCACGGCCACCTCCACTGCACCGGCTGCGGCGAGTCGTGGGAGATCGGGCCGCGGGAGGCGGCGTCGCTCGTCGCGGCCGTTGCCTCCGAGCGGGGCTTCGCGGTCGACCTGAGCCATCTCTCGATCGCCGGCCGCTGCGAGCGGTGCAGCACCGCGCGGGCGGCCGATCCCGACTGAGCGTCACAGGCCGCCGGGTGGTTCCGAATCATCTGAACGGTCCCCCGGGGATCGGGGCGCGAGCCGGTCGGCCGGTGGCTCGGTCATCTGACGTCACGCTCGCGGAGCGCCGGAGCCGGTCCAGGACGCCGCCGATCAGTCGGCGAGCGGCACGCCGACGACGTTGAACCCGCCGTCGACGTAGAGGACCTCGCCGGTCACCGCCGAGGCGAGGTCCGAGGCGAGGTAGACGGCCGAGCGACCGACGTCCTCAGGGCTGATGTTCGCCCGGAGGGGAGCGACCTCGGCGAACGAGCTGTACATCTTCCTGAAGCCGCCGATGCCGGCCGCGGCCAGCGTCCGGACCGGACCGGCCGAGATCGCGTTGACCCGGATGCCGTCCGGCCCGAGGTCGGCCGCCAGGTAACGGACCGAGGCCTCGAGCGCGGCCTTCGCGACGCCCATCACGTTGTAGTTGGCGACGACCTTCTCGGCGCCGTAGTAGGTCAGCGTCAGGATCGACGAGCCGGGCCGCAGGAGCGGCCGCGCCTCGCGGGCGAGCGCGACGAGCGAGTAGGCCGAGACGTCGAGGGCGATGGCGAAGCCATCACGGGACGTATCGACGAACGCGCCGTCGAGATCTTCCCGCTTGGCGAACGCGAGGGCGTGGACGAGGACGTCGAGGCGGTCGTGCTCCGCGGCCCACTTCGTGAAGACCGCCCGGATCCCCTCGTCGTCCTGGACGTCGCAGGGCTCGACGAACGTCGAGCCGATCGAGGCCGCCAGCGGCCGGACCCGCTTCTCGATGAGCGATTCGACCGAGGAGAAGCCGACGACGGCGCCCTCCTCGTGAAAGGCGCGGGCGATCCCCCATGCGATCGAGTGGTCGTTCGCGACCCCGAACACCAGCGCGTTCTTGCCGTCGAGCAGTCCCATGGGCGCCTCCTCGGAGCGAGGATAACGACCGGGGGCCGCCCCGGTGGAACGCTGCCACGCGGCGTCCGTGGCGCCGGCCCGGGAGCTCCCCGCTGGCCGGCGGCGTCGCGGCGCTAGACTGGGCGCATCCGTCCCTGCCCTCCGTACAGCGAGGTCACACTTCGATGACGACCGAGTCGCAGCCGCGCCTCAAGATCACCTACGCGACGCTCCGAGCCGACAACGAGCAGCTCCACCGCCTCTACGACGAGGGCCTCGCGGCCGCGAAGCGCGAGCTCGACGGCCACCACCGCAACTTCATCGGCGGCCAGGAGCGAGACGGCGAGGGCGAGACAACCGTCGCCTCGCCGATCGACCGGAACCTCGTGCTCGGCCACTTCGCGAAGGGGACCCGCCGCGACGTCCAGGACGCCGTCGCCGCCGCCCGCGCCGCCCAGCCCGGCTGGGCCGCCACCCCGTGGCGCGACCGGCTGGCCCTGATCCGCAAGGCCGCCGACCTCATCAGCGAGCGCCAGATGCGCTACGCGGGCCTGATGGCGATCGAGGTGGGCAAGAACCGCCTCGAGGCGCTCGGCGAGGTCGAGGAGGCGGCCGACCTGCTCCGCTACTACTCCCAGACGATGGAGGACAACGACGGCTACGACCACCCGATGGACAACCTCGGGGACTCGGCGGTCCACACCCGCTCGATCCTGCGACCGCACGGCGTCTTCGCGGTCATCAGCCCGTTCAATTTCCCGATGGCCCTCGCCGCCGGGCCGACAGCCGCAGCCCTCATCGCCGGCAACACGGTCGTGTTCAAGCCGAGCTCGGCCGCGCCGATCTCGGGGGTGAAGCTCGTCGAGGCGTACCGCGACGCGGGCATCCCCGACGGCGTCGTGAACCTCGTGATGGGGCCGGGCGAGAGCGTGGGCGCCGAGATGCGCGAGAACGACGGCATCGACGGCATCGTCTTCACCGGCTCGTACGCGGTCGGGATGGACCTCTTCCGGACGTTCTCGAAGAAGTTTCCCAAGCCGACGATCGTCGAGATGGGCGGCAAGAACCCGGCAGTCGTCTCCCGGACGGCCGACCTCGAGGAGGCGGCCGAGGGCATCATCCGCTCGGCCTTCGGCTTCGGTGGCCAGAAGTGCTCGGCGAACAGCCGGGTCTACGTCGAGCAGCCGGTCCACGACGAGCTCGTCCGGCTGCTCGTCGAGAAGACCGAGGCGATCACGATCGGCGACCCGCTGCTGCGCGAGAACTGGCTCGGCCCTGTCATCGACCAGCGGGCGGTCGACCGCCACCAGGAGGCGGTCGCCGAGGCGCGCCGCGACGGGCGCGTCTTCGTCGGCGGGGAGCGCCTGACCGACCGGGGCATGGATCGCGGCTACTACGTCGAGCCGGCCGTCGTCGGCGGGCTGCCGGCCGACCACCGCCTGTTCCGGGACGAGCTGTTCGTGCCGTTCACGGCCGTCCATCCCGTCGCGACGTTCGACGAGGCGATCGAGCTGGCGAACGAATCCGTCTACGGGTTGACCGCCGGGGTGTACTCCGAGGATCCGGGGGAGGTCCAGCGGTTCCTCGACCGGATCGAGGCCGGCGTCACGTATGTCAACCGGCGGGCCGGCGCGACGACCGGCGCCTGGCCGGGCGTCCAGGCGTTCGGCGGTTGGAAGGGTTCGGGTTCGACCGGCAAGGCCGGCCTCTCGATGTACTACGTCGCGCAGTTCCTCCGCGAGCAGAGCCACACGGTCGTCGATTAGCGTTCGCCCGCCGGCGAAGCGGAACGGCTCGGTCGATCAGTTGGGGT
>DASTVH010000264.1:0-8494 GCA_035759195.1 Candidatus Limnocylindrales bacterium | reverse complement strand
CGGTTCGGATCGGTCGGGCGTACGGCGAGCGGTGCTAGCATCCGGGCTCCGGTCGGCGTGGAGATCCGACCACCGAGCGTGGCAGGCATGTCGTTCGAGCTGATCGCCCTCGCCGTCGTCGCCTTCGGCTTCGGCGCGATCGCCGTCCGCTTCATCCCGCGCGACGAGCACGGTTCGCCACGCCTGCCCCGGATCGTCGACGAATCGGTCGGGATGTGGGTCCTCCGGCGAGTCCTCGGCCGCCCGACCGAACCGCGGACGACTGCATCCGCCGCGCCGCTGCCGCAGCCGTCGGCGGACGAGATCGCCTGGCGGATCGGCGTGCCGGGGGCCGCGCCGCCGCGGACCTCGAGCGGAGACGTCCCGGCCCGACCGGCGCGCGCGACGGGGGTCGCGACGGCGGACTCCGCACCCGCGGCGCCGCCGACCCCCGCGCGGGTCATGCCGGCGGCTGCGCCGGAGCGCCGGTCGCCGCTCCCGCCCGCCGAACTGGTCGCGCGCGCCACCGCCATCCTCGAACGGCAGCCGCCGCCCCGCCCGAAAGCGCCGCCCCGCAGCGCCCTGGCCGTCCAGCGACGGGTCGCGATCGTCGCCACGTTCCTGTTCGCGGCCGCATCCATCGCCGCCCTGGCCCTGTCCGCCCGCGACCTCGAGAGCGGCGTCCTGTCTGCGACCGGCTCCCCTCGGGCCACCGCGACGACCACCCCGAGCCCGTTTCCGAGCGGCGCTCCGGCGATCGCCGCGAGCCCTCGTCCCTGAGAGCGCGAACGAACGTTCGGGGTCGGCGCCGCAGCCCCGTCCCCGCCCACCGCCTCGTGGCGACTCCTCGGGCGCAGCTGCTATACTCCCGCCGCCTTGGCAGGTCGAACATAGTGGAGCCCGGTCGGGTCGGGGCATACCTCGCCCTCTTCTCGGAGATCGGACTCGTTCTCCTCGTGACGACACTGGCGGGCGTGTTCGCCGGTTACTGGGTCGACACGCAACTCGGAACCCTTCCGATCTTCGTCCTCGTCGGCCTCGCCGCCGGAATGGGAGCGGGGGCGGTCGCGGTCCGGCGGCTGATCAACCGGTTTCTGGCCAGTTTCGACGACTGATCCCGAATTTCTCGGACATCGACACAGCGCGCGCCCGCTGCAGGCCGGTGCGTCCACAGGAGCAGACGTGACAGGACCCGACCGCGACCGGCGCAGCGACGCCGAGCGGAGGATGCAGGAAGCTCTCGGGCCCGAGCTCGGCAGCGACGCGGTCGTCGCGGCCGGCGAGGTGGCCCGCCGACCGGCGTCCGTGCGCGGCCCCCTCGCCGTCGTCATCGTCGCGGCGGTCGCCGTCCTCGTCGTGTCCTTCTTCCTCGTTCCCCCCTTCGACCCCGATCCGAGTGACGGCGATCCCGACGGCTTCAACTACCCGGCCGACGCGATCAAGGCGAACTTCGAGCTGCCGATCCCGCACGTCGCGTTCGACCTCGATCCCAGCACGCCGATCGACCACCACAGCCTCGTGACGTGGGACCTCACGATCAGCTCGTCGCTCTTCACCGGCTGGATCGTCATGGCCGTCATCATCGTTCTCGCCTTCCTGCTCGCGCGATCGATCACATTGATCCCGACCCGCGGCCAGAACGCCCTCGAATACGCCTACGAGGGCCTCGCCAACTTCGCCACATCGCTCGGCGGGCCCGGCGCGCGGCGCTACGTCCCGATCTTCGTGACGTTCTTCCTGTACATCCTGCTGAGCAACTGGAGCGGCCTCCTGCCGTTCGTCGGCCGGACGGAGCAGCTGCGGGCGCCGACCAGCGACGTCAACATGACGATCGGGCTCGCCCTCATCGCCTTCGCCATGTTCCACATCGAGGGCGTCCGCGCGCTCGGCTTCCGCGGCTACTTCGGCAAGTTCTTCACGCTCAGGGGCGGGCCGATCGGGCTGTTCGTCGGCGTCCTCGAGTTCTTCCTCGAGTTCGTCAAGCCGGTCACGCTCTCGATGCGACTCTTCGGCAACATCTATGCCGGCGAGATCGCCCTGGGCGTCATCACCGGCCTGACGTTCGTCGTGATCCCGGTTGCGATGGTCGGGCTCGAGTTCCTGCTCAACTTCATGCAGGCCCTGATCTTCTCGGTCCTGACCCTGATGTTCACGCTCATCGCGATCGAGGGCCACCACGAGGATGACCACGCCGAAGGGCACGAGGGCCTCGCCGAGGATCTCCCCGAAGGCAACATCGCACCGCGGGCCGCCGGCGCCTAGGCACCGGCCGCGCGTTCACCCACACTCACGGCATCAAGCCCGGCGCTGCCGGGGCAACAGGAGGAAGCGGCACAGATGGAAACTCTCGGAGCGGGCCTCGCGGCGCTGGGCGTCATCGGTCCCGGCATCGGCATCGGCATCCTGACCGGCATGTCGACGAGCGCGATCGGCCGGAACCCCGACGCGGCGGCCCAGATCCGCGCCACGTTCATCATCGGCGCGGCGTTCGCCGAGGGCCTCGGCGTGCTCGCGGTCGTCGTCGGCATCCTCGCGATCTTCCTCGGCGGCGGTTGACCGATTTCGGGAGCGATTGACGTGGACCTGCTGAGCGTCGGCGCGACAATCGTCGGCGAGGGGATCGCCCTGCTCGCCGAGGAGGGCGGCGCCGAGACGGGATTCCAGATCAACTTCTTCTGGGTGATCACCCAGGCGTTGAGCTTCCTGATCTTTCTGGCGATCCTCTATTTCGCGGCATTCCGCCGGATCGGCGGCGTTCTCGAGGAGCGCAGGTCGCGGATCGAGCAGGGCCTCCAGGACGCCGAGCAGGCGCGCCGGGACCGCGAGCAGGCCGAAGCCGAGCGGATCGCCACGCTGCAGGAGGCACGCCGCGAGGCGAACGAGATCCTGGCCCGCGCCCAGAAGGTCGCCCAGGAGACCCGCGACGCCGACATCGCCGCGACGAAGGCCGAGCTCGAGCGGATGCGCGAGCGCGCCGCCACCGACATCGAGGCCGAGAAGCAGCGGGCGATCGGCGACCTGCGCGGCGAGGTGGCCGAGCTCGCCCTCCGGGCGGCCGGTCGCGTCGTCGGTGAGACGCTCACCGCCGAGCGGGAGCGCCGGCTCGTCGCCGACTTCCTGACCGAGACGAGCGGGCCCCGTGGGGGCTCGAGCGGCTGATGGCACGCCGCGACACGGGGCCCCGTCGCTACGCGGACGCCGCGTTCGAGATCGCCGTCCGGGACGACACGGTCGATGTCTGGCGGCCCGAGCTCGACCAGGCGGCGGCGATCCTGGCCTCGGGCGAGGTCGCGGAGGCGCTCGCCAACCCGGCGACGCCCCTCGAACAGCGGGTCGCGGCCGCCGAGCGGATCTTCGCCGGCCTGAGCCGGCCGGTCCGCAACATCGTCCTGCTGCTCCTCCGGCGCGGCCGCATCGAGCAGCTGCCGCGCGTCGCGACGGAATTCGCCCGGCTCGACGACAGACGCAAGGGACTGACCCACGCGACCGCCACGACCGCCGCCCCGCTCGGCCCCGAGGAGATCCGGGCGATCACCGCCCGCCTCGAGGAGCTGACCGGCGGATCGGTGGCCCTCGAGACGGCCGTCGATCCCAGCCTCCTCGGCGGGGTCGTCGTGCGCGTCGGCGATCGCCTCATCGACGGGAGCGTCCGGGGCCGCCTCGAGCGGCTGCGGCAGCAACTCGCCGCCGGCATCGTCTAACCCATCCACCCGCCCACCTTCCGAACGCGACCGCCCGACCCTGGAGAACCAACGCAATGGCCATTCGCTCAGACGAGATCACCAGCATCCTCAAGTCGGCGATCGATTCGTTCGACGCCGGCGTCGAGACGCGCAGCGTCGGGACCGTCGTCGAGGTCGGCGACGGCATCGCCCAGATCTACGGGCTCGACGGCGCCCTCGCGTCGGAGATGCTCGAGTTCCCGAACGGCGTCATGGGCATGGCCCTCAACCTCGAGGAGGAGACGGTCGGCGCGGTGATCCTCGGCGATGCCCGGGCGATCAAGGAGGGCGACACGGTCAAGACGACCGGCCGGGTCGTCGAAGTGCCGGTCGGCCAGGCGCTCCTCGGCCGGGTCGTCGACCCGCTCGGCCGGCCGATCGACGACAAGGGCCCGATCGCGGCGACCGCGACCCGCCCGGTCGAGCGGATCGCGCCGGGCGTCATCGTCCGCAAGTCGGTCGACACGCCCGTCCAGACCGGCATCAAGGCGATCGACGCGCTCATCCCGATCGGCCGCGGCCAGCGCGAGCTCATCATCGGCGACCGCCAGACGGGCAAGACCGCGATCGCCCTCGACACGATCATCAACCAGAAGGGCAAGGGCCTCGTCTGCATCTACGTCGCGATCGGTCAGAAGCTCTCGACGGTCGCGAACACGGTGGCCGTCCTCGAGAACAACGGCGCGATGGAGCACACGATCGTCGTCGTGGCCGGCGCCGAGGACCCGGCCCCGCTCCAGTACCTCGCCCCGTACGCCGGCGTGGCGATGGGCGAGGAGATCATGGAGAACGGCGTCGAGGTGCCCGGCCAGGGCCTCGTCAAGGACGCCCTCTGCGTCTACGACGATCTGAGCAAGCACGCCTGGGCCTACCGCGAGATGGCCCTCCTGCTCCGCCGGCCGCCCGGCCGCGAGGCGTACCCGGGCGACGTCTTCTACCTCCACAGCCGGCTCCTCGAGCGGGCAGCCCGCCTGAACGACGAGAACGGCGGCGGCTCGCTCACGGCCCTCCCGATCATCGAGACGCAGGCCGGCGACGTGTCGGCGTACATCCCGACGAACGTGATCTCGATCACCGACGGCCAGATCTTCCTCGAGACCGACCTGTTCAACGCCGGCCAGCGGCCGGCCCTCAACATCGGCATCTCGGTCTCGCGGGTCGGCTCGGCGGCCCAGACGAAGGCGATGAAGAAGGTCGCCGCGCCGCTCAAGCTCGACCTCGCCCAGTACCGCTCGCTGGCGGCGTTCGCCCAGTTCGCGTCGGACCTCGACAAGGCGACCCGCGACCAGCTGACCCGCGGCGAGAAGCTCAGCGAGATCACGAAGCAGCCGCAGTACCAGCCGCTGCCGGTCGAGAAGCAGGTGGCGATCCTCTACGCGGCGACGACCGGCAAGCTCGACGACGTCCCGACGCCCCGCGTCCGGGAGTTCGAGACGCAGTTCTACCGCTTCCTCGAGACGGAGCGCCCGAAGATTCTCGAGGAGCTCGGCGAGACCAAGACCCTGACCGACGAGCTCGCTGCGGCCCTCGACGACGCGCTCGACGCGTTCCGCCAGTCGTTCCTGGCCTAGGCGCGGGGCACAGAGGGCTTCATGGCCAGCCAGCGGGACATCCGGCGCCGGATCGGCGCCGTCCGCAACATCAAGCAGATCACCCGTGCCATGCAGTTCGTCGCCGCCTCGAAGCTGAAGCGGGCCCAGGACTCGACGCTGGCGGCCCGGCCCTACGCCGAGAAGATCGACGAGGTCCTCGCCGACCTCGCGGCCGTCCTCAGCGGCGAGGAGCACCCCCTGCTGGCCCGCCGCGGCGATGGCAAGCGCCTGGTCATCCTCATCACGACCGACCGCGGCCTCGCCGGCCCGCTCAACACGAACACGATCCGCTTCGCCGCCCAGGAGATCACGAGCCATCCCGGCGACCTCACGGTCGTCACCGTCGGCCGCAAGGGCCGCGACGCGATGCGCCGGGCCCGCGTGCCGCTCGAGGCCCACTTCGAGGGGTTCGGCGACCGGCCGACGTTCGCCGACGTCCTGCCGCTCGCCCGGCTCATCACCGACGACTACCTGGCCGGCCTCTTCGCCCGCGTCGACATCATCTACAGCCACTTCGTCTCGACGCTCGTCCAGCGGCCCACGGTCGACTCGCTCCTGCCGATCGAGCCGACGCAGGACACCGAAGGCATCCCCGGCCGCCAGTTCATCTTCGAACCGAGCCCAGCCAACGTCCTCGAGCAGCTCCTGCCGCGGTACGTGGCGACGCGCCTGTTCCAGGCCGTCCTCGAAGGCAAGGCCAGCGAGGAATCGAGCCGGATGGTCGCGATGAAGAACGCGACCGAGAACGCCGAAGAGCTCATCGAGGACCTGACCCTCAGCTACAACAAGGTCCGCCAGGCAAACATCACCCGCGAAATGATCGAGATCGCGTCCGGCGCGCAAGCCCGCTGACGCCGAACGCGAACCAGGAGGCAGACAGAACGATGGCGAGCGCCGCACCCGCCGCGACCGGACAGGTCATCCAGATCACCGGACCGGTCGTCGACATCGAGTTCCCGGCCGGCCAGCTCCCGGCGATCTACAACGCCGTGGAGATTCCCCGGGAAGGCCAGGACGACCTCGTCTGCGAGGTCCAGCAGCACCTCGGCAACAACTGGGTCCGCTCGGTCGCGATGACGACGACCGACGGTCTCGCCCGGGGCGTGCCGGCCCACGACACCGGCGGCCCGATCACCGTGCCGGTCGGCGAGGTCACGCTCGGTCGCGTCTTCGACGTGCTCGGCCGGCCGATCGACGGCAAGGGCCCGGTCGGGGCCAGCGCGATGCTGCCGATCCATCGTCAGGCGCCGCCGTTCGACCAGCAGACGACCGACGTCGAGGTCTTCGAGACCGGCCTCAAGATCATCGATCTGATCTGCCCGTTCAAGAAGGGCGGCAAGGTCGGGATCTTCGGCGGGGCCGGCGTCGGCAAGACCGTCATCATCCAGGAGCTGATCCGGAACGTCGCCCAGGAGCACGCCGGCGTGTCCGTGTTCGCCGGGGTCGGCGAGCGGTCCCGCGAGGGCAACGACCTCATCGCCGAGATGACCGAGTCGGGCGTCATCGAGAAGACGGCCTTCGTGTTCGGCCAGATGAACGAGCCGCCCGGCGCCCGCCAGCGGGTCGGCCTGACCGGCCTGACGATGGCCGAGTTCTTCCGGGACGAGGAGAAGCGCGACGTCCTCCTCTTCATCGACAACATCTTCCGGTTCACCCAGGCGGGTTCGGAGGTGTCGGCGCTCCTCGGCCGGATGCCGTCGGCGGTCGGCTACCAGCCGAACCTCGCGACCGAGATGGCCGGCCTCCAGGAGCGGATCACCTCGACGAAGAACGGCTCGATCACCTCGCTCCAGGCCGTCTTCGTGCCGGCCGACGACTACACCGACCCGGCGCCGGCCACGACGTTCGCCCACCTCGACTCGACGATCCGCCTCGAGCGCTCGATCGCCGAGCTCGGCATCTATCCGGCGGTCGACCCGCTGACCTCGACGTCGCGGGTCCTCGACCCGCTCATCGTCGGCGAGGAGCACTACGAGGTCGCCCGCGAGACGCAGCGGGTCCTCCAGCGCTACCGCGACCTCCAGGACATCATCGCGATCCTCGGAATCGACGAGCTCTCGGCCGAGGACAAGGCGACCGTGGCCCGCGCCCGGCGGCTCCAGCGGTTCGCCAGCCAGCCGTTCTTCGTCGCCGAGGTCTTCACCGGGCGGCCCGGCGCCTATGTCGCGATCAAGGACACCGTCGCGAGCTTCAAGGAGATCCTCGAGGGCAAGGTCGACGACCTGCCCGAGCAGGCGTTCTTCCTGGCCGGCACGATCGACGACGTCCGGGCCAACGCCGAGCGGCTGACGGGCTGATCCCGATGCCCCTCCAGCTCGAGATCGTCACGCCCGAACGGCTGGCCTACGCGGACACAGTCGACGCGGTCGTCCTGCCCGGCAGCCAGGGCGAGCTCGGCGTCCTGCCGCACCACGCCCCGCTCGTCTCGACGCTCGGGATCGGCGAGCTGCGGATCCGCAAGGGCGGCACCGAGGAGGCCTTCGCGATCGTCGGCGGCTTCCTCCAGGTCCTGCCCGACAAGGTCGTGGTGATGGCCGAGACCGCCGACATGGCGGCCGAGATCGACCTCGAGCGGGCCCAGGAGGCGCGCCGCCAGGCCGAAGCGGCGCTCGAGTCGGGCTACACCGAAGGGGCCGACCTGGCCGCCGCCCGGGCCGCCCTCCAGCAGGCTCTCCTCCGCATCCGCGTCGCCGAACGCCGCCACCGCGAGGGACGTCGTCGGTGACGAGCCATGGCTGACGCGCGTCCCTTCCACTGGGAATACAACCCCGAACCGGTCGCGCGGGAGGTCTTCCGGATCGAGGGCGGGCGGCCGCTGAGCGGCTCGGTCGCGATCAGCGGCTCGAAGAATTCGGCCCTCAAGATGTTCGCTGCGGCAACGCTGACCGGCGAGCGCTGCCGCTTCACGAACGTGCCCGAGATCGAGGACGTCCGGGTTATGGCCGAGACGCTCCGCGACCTCGGCGTCGTCGTCGACCATCCCGCCCTCAACACGTACGAGGTCGCCTCCGGCGACGTCGAGTGGCTCTTCGTCCCGCTCGAGGCCGCGGCGAAGATGCGGGCGAGCTTCATGCTCCTCGGACCGCTCCTGAGCCGGTTCGGCCGGGTCATCATCAGCAACCCCGGCGGCGACCGGATCGGCCGGCGGCCCGTCGACCTCCACGTCGACGCGATGCGGTCGCTCGGCGCCGAGATCGAGTA
>DASTVH010000263.1:0-12668 GCA_035759195.1 Candidatus Limnocylindrales bacterium | reverse complement strand
GCCCAGGCAAGCATGCCGAGGATGACGAGCTCGCCGTGGACCTCGGGAGCGAGGAACGGCATCGGCGGGGCGGGCATGACGTTGGCGATCGTCGAGAGCTCCTCGGGCGCCGCTTCGGCGGCCGCGATGAACCCGGCAACGGTCTCGGCGGTCGCCGGCAGGACGAGCATCCCGCCGACGAACCCGGGCAACTCGTGGAGGCGGAACCGGAAGCGGGTCGCGACACCGAAGTTGCCGCCGCCACCACGAATCGCCCAGAACAGGTCCGGCTCGTGGTCGGCGTCCACCCGGTGGAGCTCGCCATCGGCGGTGACGATCTCGGCGCCGACGAGGTTGTCGATCGTGAGACCGTGTTTGCGGACGAGGTAGCCGATCCCGCCGCCGAGCGTGATCCCGCCGATCCCGACCGAACCCGTGTCGCCGAAGCCGAGGACCAGGCCGTGGGCGGCCACGGCGGCCGTCACTTCGCCCGCCGTCAGGCCGGTCTCGGCCCAGGCCGTGCGGCCGTCGACGTCGATGTCGAGCGCCTTCATGTCCGAGAGGTCGAGGAGGATCCCGCCCTCGGTCGCGCTGTGGCCGGCGCCGCTGTGGCCGCCGCTCTTGACCGCGAGCTCGAGACCGGTGTCCCGGGCGAGTCGGATGACATGGCCGACGTCGGCCGCGTCGGCAACCTTGACGACCACGGCGGGTCGGCGGTCGATCCCGCCGCTCACGACGGTTCGCGCCGCGTCGTAGCCGTCATCGTCCGGACCGATGACCCGGCCGCGGACGGCGGCGCGGACCTCGGCGAGGGACAGCTCCGAGGGGCGAGTGGGCGTGTGCATATCAGGTGACTCCTTGTCGATCCAGGGAGGCGAGGTGCGACGGCCGTTCGGGCAGGAACGGTCCGGGCGGGACGGCCGGCGAACGCCGTCGGGCGGCTCCCGGTGGGGCCCATGACCTCGCTTCCAGACTAGCGTGCGCGGGCAAGGTCCAATTCGGCCCGGACGGAGTGGACCAATTCGGGTTCACGGCGACCCGGCCGACGCGCCGCCGCCTCGCGGACCGGTCGGGGCTCACGGCCGACCGCAGTCCGGCCCGGCTCACGATCGGGCCTCCATCGCCGGCAGGCCGCTGCCGAGCGAGCCGGCCGGCTCCCCGAACGACGGCTCGTCGGCCTCGCCGGCCGCCGCCTCGTCGTTCCCGCCGAGGTCGCGGAGGGCCACCACGGCAAGGACCGCCAGGCCGATCGACACGATCGTGGCAATCGTCGAGGTGAGGTGCATCCCGGCGACGAAGGCGCCGCGCGCCGCGTCGACGAGGGCGACGGCCACCTGGTCGGGCAGTTCCCGGGCCACGGCCACGGCGCCGCCGAGCGTGTCGCGGGCCGCCGCGGCGGCCTCGGCCGGCACGCCGTTCGGGATCGCCTCGGCGACCCGGCCGCGATAGATCGCGACGCCGATGCTGCCGAGAATCGCGATGCCCAGCGCGCCGCCGAGCTCCGAGCCGGTCTCGGAGATGCCCGACGCGGCGCCTGCCCGCTCCGGCGGCGCCGAGCCGACGATCAGCTCGGTCGTCAGTCCGAACACCGGGGCGAGCCCGAGCGAGATCACGACCGATCCGAGGACGAGCGTCAGCAGCCCGCCCGTCGTCCCGACCTGGGTCAGGATCGCGAGGCCGATCGAGGCGAGGCCGAGCCCCGCTCCGATGACGTACGCGGGCCGGACCCGGCTGACGATACGCGGGGCCAGCTGCGAGCCCACGATGAAGCCGGCCGCCGAGGGCAGCGACCAGAGGCCCGCCTCGAGCGGCGAGAGGCCGACGACGAGCTGGAGGTACTGGGCGACGTAGAGGAAGTAGCCCACCGCCACGAAGATCGCCAGGAAGTTGGTGACGAGCGAGATGCTGAAGGCCGGCAGGCGGAAGAGGTTGAGATCGATCATCGGGTCGGCGAGCGCGAACTGGCGGCGCGCCCAGATGACGCCCACGACGAGGCCGCCGACGACGGCCGCGAGCGGCACCGGACCGAAGCCGTCCTGGGCGGCCTGCTTGAGGCCGAAGATGAGGGCCAGCACCGCGACGATCGACAGGCCGGCGCTGATGAGATCGAGCCGCCCGGCCTCGGGATCGCGATACTCGGGCAGCACTCGCGGGCCGAGAAGCAGCAGCAGGGCCATCACCGGCAGGGCCAGCAGGAAGACCGAGCCCCACCAGAAGAACTCGAGCATCAGCCCGCCGAGCACCGGACCGACCGCGCTGCCCGCCGAGAAGCTGCCGATCCAGACCCCGATCGCCACCGAACGCTGGCGGGGATCCTGGAACATGTGGAAGATCAGGGACAGCGTCGAGGGTGCGAGCGTCGCGCCCGCGATCCCCAGCAGGGCCCGGCTGACGATCAGCATCTCGGCGCTCGTCGAGAAGGCCGCCAGCAGCGAGACGATGCCGAACGCCGCCGCGCCGACCATGAGCAGCCGACGGCGGCCGATCCGGTCGCCGAGCGTGCCCATCGTGACGAGCGCGCCGGCCACCATGAAGCCGTAGATGTCGATGATCCAGAGCAGCTGGGCGCTGCTCGGCTGGAGGTCGGCGCTGATCGCCGGGACCGCCAGGTGGAGGACCGTCAGGTCCATGACGTAGAGCAGGCAGGCGAGAGCGAGAACGGCGAGGCCGATCCACTCTCGGCGGCCGGCCCTGGGCGGGGCAATCGTGGTGCTCATGACGGGCAGTCTCCTGTTGGTCGATGTCGACTACCAAGACCATCGCCGGCCGCAAAACTCATCGGTCCACCTCGTCCCCCGGCGATTCCCGCGCCGCCGGCGCCGTTCGCCGATGACTTTCGAGGCCGCAGTCGGTCAGGTTGAGCAAGGAGATCTCGTTGGACCATCGCGACGCGCTGCCCGGTATCGATCCCCGGTTGGCACACGACCGCCGTCCGGAGGCGATGACGGGCGCCCCGGAAGGCGCCGCGGAGGGCGCACCGGAACGCGCAGGGGAGCGCCGATCGGAACGCGCACCGGTCGTGGTCCTGTGCGATGCGGGCAGCCTCCGTCGGCCCGACATCGGGACGGTCGACGAGCTTGCCCGGCTCGCCCTGGCCCTCCGTCGGCTGGGGTGCCGCTTCGAGATCCGCCACGCCTCGCCGGAGCTGCGCGATCTCCTCGCGCTGGCCGGGCTGGACGGTGCCCTGCCGTGCTCGGACGCGTCAGGCCTCGAGGCGGAGCGGTAGGCCGAAGAGCGGGAAGAACCGTTCGGTGTCGAGGAAGAACGAGATCCCGCTGATCCGGCCGTCGGTGATCTCGAGAACCTGGAGCGACCACGCCGCGTGGCCCCCGTCCGGCGCCGGCTTGTACTGGCCGAAGGCCGGCGAGCCGTTCGCCATCGTCGGGACGAGGCGCGACCCGCGGCAGCCGATGCCCGGGCCGAGGCACCAGGCGATGATGTCGCCGTGGGTCTGGAGCCAGAGCTCGTACGGCGGCATGCTCCACGAGGCGTCCTCGTGGAGCAGCGCCGTCAACGCGTCGAGGTCGTACTGCTCGAAGGCCTCGACGTACCGGGCAAGCAGCGCCCGCTGCTCGTCGCCCAGAGGTTCCGCCGGCCGATCGCCGCGGTCGCCCTCGCGCCTGGCCGCAAGCGTCGCTCGGGCCCGCTGGAGGGCGCTGTTCACCGACGCGACGGACGTCTCGAGCAGCTCCGCGACCTCGTCCGCGTGCCAGTGCAGCACCTCGCGCAGGATGAGGATGGCGCGCTGGCGCGGTGGCAGGTGCTGGAGCGCCGCGACGAACGCCAGGCGGATCGACTCGCGGGCGAGTGCCACCTCGGCGGGGTCGCCGCCGGCCGGCACGGCCCGGCTGTCGGGCATCGGTTCGACCCAGGTGTTCTCGGGCAACGCCGGCCCCAGTCCCGCGTCGGCCGTCGAGGCCGGCGAGAGATCCATGGGTCGCGCCCGCCGCTGCGGTGCGCCGAGCATCGAGAGACAGACGTTCGTTGCGATCCGGTAGAGCCACGAGCGAACGGCGGCACGGCCCTCGAACTTGTCGTACGAGCGCCAGGCCCGGATGAACGTCTCCTGCACCGCGTCCTCGGCCTCGAACGTCGAGCCGAGCATCCGGTAGCAGTATCCGGTGAGCTCGACCCGGAAACGCTCCAGGAGCGCCGGGAGCTGGCTCGATCCGACCGCGGCCCCCGCGGCGGTCGCGGTTCCGTCCGCCAGTCCCAGCTCCGTCATGGCCTCACCTCTCATGTCCCCGGGCAGCGCGTGCCTCGTTCTCGTCGAGCCGCCCATGGTAGCGGCCACGGCGAATCCGGTCGGCCCATGCGTCTCGACGGACGAGCGCCGATGAATCTCGGCCCGCTGCCCGGTCTCCATGGTTGGCGCCGGCCCCCTGACTGTGGCCGGCGCCTCCGAATCCGCGACCGGCCTAGCCGCCATCGGCAGTCGCCGGTCCGTCGCGCAGGAACCGCCAGGCGAGCGCGGAGACCCAGACCCAACCGACGATGACGCCCGCGAAGAGCCCGACGCTCGTGACCGTGGCCGAGAGCGCGAAGGCCGCGATCGCCGTGACGACGCTGTACGCCGCCCAGCCCCGATCGCCTGCGGCGGCGAATCGCCGGGCGAAGATGACGCACGCGATGACGAGGGCAAGGAACGCCAGCGGCGGGGCGAACGCATGAAGCAGGGCATGCCAGCTCATCTGGCTCGGGATGCCCTCGGGCGTGCCCGGTGGGAAGCCGAGCGCCGGGTCCGGCGGGAAGATGCCCCCCGCGATGAGCCCGAGGCCGTAGAGCCCGATCAGCCGCGGACCCCAGGTCGCGGCCCGGCCGCCGTCACCGAGCGCCCGGCCGAGGCCGATGGCGAAGGCAACCGCGAGCACGCCGCCGACGACGAAGTTCGCGATCTGGATCCAGCCGAGGTCGCCGACGCTGAGCATGCTCATCGGGTGGCGGGCCAGGTCGAACCCGGTCCGGGTCAGCATCTGGCCCGCGGCGACTGCCACGAACAGGGGCCCGGCGACGAGGCCGGCCGCGAGGAGCCGACGGGACGGCCGTCCCGCGGCGAGCTGTGAAGCCATGAAGGCTCTCCTTGGTGGACGGGGCGGGCGGCCGATCGGCCGGGCCGGGGCCCGTCACCTTCGGTCGGAACGCCGCTGCGAATCTCGACACGGGCTGCACCGCCGCGCGGCGTGGGGTAGCGTCCGGGGCGGCCGGTGTCGAGGCGTCGTCGTCGGCTCCGACTCACGGTTGTGCGGCGGTCATCCGGCCCCCGGCAACCCCGGCCCCGGCACTCCCGGCCCGGCAACGAGGAGCAAGGCGTGAAGTACGTGATCCTGATCCACAGCAACCCGGCCGCCTGGGCCGCCCTGCCACCGGAGGAGGCGGACCGCGTGATCGGCGACCACTTCGCGATGATCCGCGAGCTCCAGGAGTCCGGCGAGCTCGTGACCCAGTTCGGGTTGGCGGATCCCGAAACCGCCAGGACCGTCCGCCACTCCGCCGGATCGCTCGTCGTCACCGACGGCCCGTTCAGCGAGGCCAAGGAGCAGCTCCTCGGCCTCTTCGTCGTCGACGTCGCGAGCGAGGAGCGCCTCGTCGAGGTGTCGTCGCCGCTGGCGCAATATGCCGTTGTCGAGGTCCGACCGGTGATGGTCGAAGCCGGGGACGAGATGTGACGCCTGGGGGGCCAAGGTGACGCTCGATCGGTCCATCGAGGACCTGCTCCGGGGGCTCGCGCCCCAGGTCCTCGGGACGCTCGTCCGGCGGAGCGGCCGCTTCGACGCCTGCGAGGACGCCGTCCAGGAGGCGTTGCTGGCCGCAGCCGTCCAGTGGCCGCAGGAGGGCGTGCCCGACAATCCCCGGGCGTGGCTCGTGACCGTCGCGTCGCGGCGCCTGACCGACCACGTCCGAAGCGAGGTCGCCCGGCGCAGGCGCGAGGACGCGATCGCGACCGCCGCGGCGCTCGCCGGGCTCGTCGCCACGGGGCCCGACGCCGACCTCGCGCCCCACGAGGACGACACGCTCACGCTGCTCTTCCTGTGCTGCCACCCCGCACTGTCGCCGGCCTCGCAGATCGCCCTCACGCTCCGCGCCGTCGGCGGCCTCACGACGGCCCAGATCGCCCGCGCGTTCCTCGTGCCGGAGCCGACGATGGCCCAGCGGATCAGTCGGGCGAAGCAGACGATCCGCTCGGCCGGCGCCCGCTTCAGCCTGCCGCCGCCCGACGAGCGAGCCGATCGGCTGGCGGTCGTCCTCCACGTCCTCTACCTCGTCTTCAACGAGGGCTACACCGCGACTTCCGGGCCCGAGATCCATCGGGTCGAGCTCACGACCGAGGCGATCCGCCTCACCCGGGACCTGCACCGCGTGTTGCCCGACGACGGAGAAGTCGCCGGCCTCCTCGCCCTCATGCTCCTCATCGACGCTCGCCGCCCGGCCCGGACGGACGGCGCCGGACATCTCATCCCGCTGGCCGAACAGGATCGGAGCCGCTGGAACCGGGCGGCGATCGCCGAGGGCATCGCGCTCATCACCGAAACGCTGCGCCGGGCGCCGATCGGCCCGTACCAGATCCAGGCCGCGATCGCCGCCGTCCACGACGAGGCGCCGACCCCCGAGGCGACCGACTGGCGCCAGATCTGCGTCCTCTACGAGATGCTGGAGCGGATGACGCCCAATCCGATGGTCACGCTCAACCGGGCCGTCGCCGTCGCGATGGTCGACGGCCCGCGGGCGGGTCTGGACCTGCTCGCGCGCATTGATTCGGACGCCCGGATCGCCGGCCACCATCGCCTCCTCGCCGTCCGCGCCCACCTCCTCGAGATGGCCGGCGAGCCGGCGGCCGCCCGAACGGCCTACCGCGCCGCCGCGAGGCGAACGACCAGCATTCCCGAACGACGCTACCTCGACGCGCGGGCGGCTCGGCTGGCGGGCGCCGATCCCGAAGGCGGTTCCCTGGATGGCGGTTCCCTGGATGGCGGTTCCCTGGTCGAGGCGGGTTCGAGAACGGCCGCAGCGGCCCGAACGGCGCCCACCGGCCAGCCGGCCGGCCCGGCGAATCGAGCCGATCGGCCCTGATCCGGCCGTCGCCGCCTGAGCCATCCTCGGGGGCGTCGACGCCAGCCGCGACAGGAAGGACGGACGCCCGATGGACCGCGACGCCACCACCGAGACCCGCGCGCTGCCTGCGGACTGGCGGTCGCTGCGGGTCGCCGACATCATGACGATCGACCCGGTCACGATCTCCTCCGACGCCTCGATCGAGTCGGCCGAACGGCTGCTCCGCGTCAACCGGATCACCGGCCTGCCGGTTCTCGATCCGGACGGCGACCTCGTCGGCGTGATCAGCCAGACCGACCTGCTTCTCGCCGGTCGGCCCTCGATCGAGGCGGCGCTGCGCAACCGGCCCAGCGGCCTGCGGGTCGGCGAGCTCATGACCTCGCCGGCGCTGACGGTGCCGCTCGACGCACCCCTCCACGAAGCCGCCCGGCTCATGCGCGACGCTCACGTCCATCGCCTCGTCGCGGTCGACGACGACCGCCGCCCGGTCGGCGTCCTCGCGGCGATGGACTACGTGATGCTCTTCGCCGAGGCCTGACGGGCCGAGCATCGGCCGCCCGGTCGCGGCGGCCTGCGGCGGACCGCGACTACGCTACGGGCGTGAACGGGTCGCGTCGCCGATGACACTGCCGTCCGACCTCGCCGACCGTGCGATCTGCGACGTCGAGACGACGGGCCGTCGCAGCGGACTGCCCCGGCGCGTCGAGATCTGGTTCGCCGCGGATCCGGTCCGGGACCGGATCTACGTGCTGGCCGGCGGCCGGGACGACGCTCACTGGGTCCGCAACGCCCGGGCCGACCCGGCCGTGCGCGTCCGGATCCGCGACCAGTGGTTCGCCGGCGTCGCGACCGAGATCGAGGGCGGGCCCGACGACCCGCTCGCTCGGCGCCTGCTCGCGGCGAAATACCAGGGCTGGTCGGAGGGCCGTCCCCTCAGCGGCTGGGCGCGCGGGTCGCTGCCCGTCGCGATCGATCTCGACCTCGTTGACAGCTGATCCTGTCCGGGCCTGTCGACTCCGGCCCGCGCCGACCGTGTAGAGAGTGAGCGGCGGCGCCGTGCCGCCGTCACACGGGAGACAGCCATGCGCAGGATCTCGCGTTCACCAGCCTGACGCTCGATGGCGTCATGCAGGCGCCGGGCCGCGCCGACGAGGACCGCCGCGGCGGTTTCGAGCACGGCGGTTGGGCCGCCCCCGACGCCGACCCGGTCATGGGCAGCGTGGCTTCCGAGGGGATGACGTCGACCGGCGGCATCCTCCTCGGCCGCCGGACCTACGAGGACTTCCCTCGGTTCTGGCCGAACGAGCCCGAGCCGAAGGTCTCGAGATGGCCCTGGCCATGGCCGACCGACTCGATGCCGTCGGTCGGGATGCCAGCCCGGCAGAGTTGCGGGCCGCGATCGATGAGGCGAGGGAATTGAGCGAGAGCCTTGATCGAGCCGGCGTACCCGCCCAGGAGACGGCGGGCGCTTCGCCTGAAGCGCCCGCCGCTGCACGATCAGCCCGGATCGGAGAGGCTTCGCGGAGCATGACTCACGATCAGGAGATCCCGACCACCAGCGCGGCGGCAGGGCCCGTCTCGATCCTGACCTGCTCGGCCTGCGGCAAGCGGAACCGCATCCGGCCGAGCGAGCGCGGAGCGCCCCATTGCGGATCCTGCGGGGCGGTCCTGCCCTGGCTCGTGACCGCGACCGATGCGACGTTCGACATCGAGGCTCGTTCGGCACTGGCCGTCCTCGTCGACCTCTGGGCGCCGTGGTGCGGACCGTGCCGGATCGTCGGGCCGATCGTCGAGGAGCTCTCCCGCGACTTCGCCGGACGGCTCAAGGTCCTCAAGGTCAACGTCGACGAGAACCCCGTCCTGGCTCGCCGGTTCGAGGCGACAAGCATCCCGACGCTGGTGGTCCTGCGCAACGGGCGCGTCGTCGATCGCTACGTCGGCGCGCTGCCGAAGTCGGACCTGACGATCCGCCTCACGCCCCATCTGCTGCGCCGCTGACCGGCCGGGCGCGACCGGGACTCGCTTCGCGGTGCTCGTCCCGGCCGCGTGACTGCGGCCGTCCCGGCTACTCGAGCGAAGCCGGCAGGCCGAAGGCCGGGAAGACCTCGGCGCCGAACGTGAGGATTTCGGCGATCCGGTTGTCGCGGATTCGCAGGACGTCGAGGTTGGAGGGCAGGAACACGGTGTCGCCCGGGCGCCGGAGGTAGTTCGCCGCGGCCGGCTGGCGGTTGGCCGCGGTCGGCAGCAGCCGCCAATCGCCATGGGCCGTGGGACCGGCCATGGCCGACGCCCACAGCTCCAGCATCGCCGGGCGGCCGGCGAACCACACAGAGCCCGGTGGCATCGATTGCCAGGCGTCCTCGCGCAGCAGGCTCGCGAGCGCCTCCATGTCGGCGCGCTCGTTCGCCTCGATGAAGCGTTGCAGCAGCGCCCGCTCCTCCGCGCTCGGGGTGGACGGCGACGCCCAGTGCAGCCGATGCGGCGGGAGCTGGGCCCGCATCGTGGTCCGTGCCCGCTGCAACGCGGACTTCACCGCGGGCAGGGTCAGGTCGAGCAGCCGTGCCGTCTCCGGAGCGGACCAGCCCACGACGTCCCGGAGGAGCAGCACCGCCCGCTGGCGCGGGGGCAGGTGCTGGAGCGCGACCAGGAACGCGAGCTCGATCGTCTCCTTGTCGACCACCGCGGCCTCCGGCTCGTGTTCGCTCGGCGCCACGAGGTCCAGCATCCCGTCCGGATAGGGCTGCAGCCACCGCACCTCGGCGGCGCGCGAGGGTGGGCCGTCGGTGGTGGCAGCGGGCGGGCGGAGGCGGGGACGCGGGTGGCGCTCGAGGAGGTCGAACGACGCGTTGGTCGCGATGCGATACAGCCACGCACGGAAGGTGGATCGGCCTTCGAAGCTCGCGCGGCTGCGCCAGGCACGGAGCAGGGTCTCCTGCACCGCGTCCTCGGCATCGTCCACGGAGCCGAGCATCCGGTAGCAGTGGACCTGCAGCTCGTGCCGATGCCGCTCGACCAGCTCGCTGAAGGCGGACGGGTCGCCGGCGCGCGCGGCCGCCGCGATGACGCTGTCCATGGGCTGACCCCTCCCGGCATCGAGCCATCGATGGTAACGGCCCCCGCCGAACCCGCGACCGGACCGATCCCTTTTCCGCCGGATCGGGGTCACATGACCGTCGCCCACTCACGGGCGGCGTCCCCGACCCGCGCGGGGAGCGGATCACAGAACGAGGTGAACGTCATGAACAGCGTGGAGCATCGCACCGAAATCGCGGACCTGGGCCGCCTGATCGGGACCTGGCAGGTTTCCGATCCGAGCGGCGCGGGGGCCGTCGAGGGACAGGTCACGTTCGAGTGGCTGCAGGGCCGATCGTTCATCGTCCAGCGCGTCGACCTTGTCCAGAACGGCCAGCGCACGCGCGGGATCGAAGTGATCGGCCACGCGTGGCCGTTCGGGGGCGAGCGATCGCCCGAGGTCTCGTCGCGGTTCTACGACGAGGCCGGGCACACCCTCGACTACGTCTACGAGCTCGAGGGCGAGACCCTCACGATCTGGGGCGGTGAGAAGGGCTCCCCGGCCTCCTTCCGTGGGGCGTTCGATCCGTCCGGGGACCGGCTCGTCGGGGGCTGGGTCTGGCCCGGAGGAGGCTACCAGTCCTCCATGACGAGAGTCCGGCCGTGAGCGCCTCGCGTACACGCTTCCGCGGGCTTGCGCCGGCTGCGGCTTTGGTCGCGATCATCGCCGCGGGCTGCATGCCGGCCGCGGGGGAGCCGGCCTCCAGCCCCGTGGCCGACCGGGGAAGTCCGACGCCAGCGGCGACACGGGCCACGACACCCGGCCCGGCGACACCGGCCGAGCCGGATACCCTGCGCGATTCCGGCACCGTTGCCGTCGGCGAGCTGGACATGTACTACGAGGTCCACGGTGCAGGCGATCCCATCGTGCTGCTCCACGGGGCCTATACGGGGATCGACATCTCCTTCGGGCCGCTCATCCCGATCCTTGCCCAGGACTGGACGGTGATCGCAGTCGAGCAACAGGGACACGGTCGTACCGAGGACGTCGATCGCCCGCTGAGCTACGAACAGATGGCGGACGACACCGCCTCGGTGCTCCGGGACCTGGGGGTGGAACGAGCCGACATCTTCGGGTACAGCCTCGGCGCGAACACCGCCCTCCAGATCGCAGTCAGGCACCCGGATCTGGTCGACCGCCTCGCGGTCGCCTCGGCCTACGTCGACCCGGCCGGGCTGTATCCCGGCGTCCTCGACGGGATCGCAGCCACGAGCCCGGAGGCATTCGAGGGATCGGGGCTCCGCGAGGCCTATGCCGCCGTGGCGCCCGATCCCGACGCCTGGCCCGTGCTCATCGAGAAGGTGAAGGAGCTCGATCTGTCGTTCGAGGGCTGGCCGCCGGCCATGATCGAGGCCATCGAGGCGCCCACGTTGGTCATGATCGGCGACTCGGACATCGTCGACCCCGCCCACGCAACCCGGATGTTCCAGCTTCTCGGCGGCGGGGTTCCCGGTGACTTCACCGGCCTGCCCGACGCCCAGCTCGCCGTGCTGCCCGGGACGACGCACGTCGGCGTCCTCGCCGAACGGACGGACTGGATCGTCTCCATGCTGCAGACCTTCCTCGCCGCCTCCCCGACCCCGGGCAGCTGACCGGCTGCCCGCGGCCCATCCACACCGAAGGAGCCATGCCATGCCAACCGTGATCTCGCCAGACGGCACCCCCATCGCCTACGAGCAGACCGGGTCGGGACCGGCCGTGATCCTCGTCGGGTCGGCGCTCGCCGACCGGTCCGATACCCGCAAGCTCGCTGCGCTCCTGGCCGCACAGTTCACGGTGATCAACTACGACCGACGGGGCCGCGGCGACAGCGGCGACACCCAGCCGTACGCGGTCGAGCGCGAGATCGAGGATCTCGACGCGCTGATCCGCGCGGCGGGGCGAGCCGCCTCCGTCTTCGGCAGCTCCTCGGGCGCCGTGCTCGCCCTGCGCGCGGCGGCGGCGGGCCTCCCGATCGAGCGCCTCGCGTTGTTCGAGCCGCCGTTCCGCCTGGACCTGGACGATGGCGCGCTGTCGGCGGACTACGAGGCGCGCCTCGCCGATCTGCTGGCGGCCGGCCGACGGGGCGACGCCGTCAGCCTGTTCATGTCCAGGGCGGTCGGTGTCCCGCGCGCCGGATTGCTGTTCATGCGGCTGTGGCCGGGGCTATGGGCAAAGCTGACCGCGATGGCGCCAACGCTGCTCTACGACCACGCCGTGATGGGCGGCACGCTCGCCGGCAGGCCGCTCGACCCGGCCGAGTGGGCGGGCGTGAGCGCCCCGACGCTCGTGATGGACGGCGGGAAGAGCGCGGCCGCCTTCCGCAACGCGGCGGCGGCCCTCGCCGACGTCCTCCCCAACGCGAGGCGGGTGACGCTCGAGGGCCAGGGCCACGGCGCCGTGGAGATGGCCCCCGGCCGCGTCGCGCCGCTCGTGCGCGAGTTCTTCGTGTCCGAGCCGGGCGCAATCCCTGCGGTTGGGCGGACCTCGGCCCACCAACTCCGCCGCTGACGCCGCGGGTCGGATCACGCGGACGAGTCAGGCCGCCGGCCCGCTCGCGCGGGCCGGCGGCGTCGGTCAAGCCAGC
>DASTVH010000262.1:0-3796 GCA_035759195.1 Candidatus Limnocylindrales bacterium | reverse complement strand
ATCGAGAACCGGTTGGCGTCGGTCGCCGTCATCGTGAACTGCCAGTAGGGCAACCCGAACCGCCGCGCCAGCTCCTCGCCGGCCCAGATCGCGTCCTCGGTCGGGAGCATGTGGGTGATCCCGCGACGGAGCTGGCGCTCCACGGCGGCGATCGCCGCCGGCGGACCGTGGCCGGCCATCGCGCCGGTGTCCCCGAGACAGAAATCGACGTACTCGTGGCCGTCCGCGCAGCTGAAGCCGGCGCCCGACGCGCGGTCGACGAACAGGGGAAACGGCGACGCCCACTCGACCATCCAGTTCATCGGGACGCCATCGAGGAGCGAGCGGCGGGCACGTTCGTAGAGCGCGAGCGACCGGGGATGGGCCGCCCGGAACCGGGCCCGCTCGGATTCGAGGAGGGCGGCGAGGCGGTCCCGATCGATCGTCGCGGTCATGACGTCGATGATGCTCGCGGACGAGGCGTTCGGCACTGCGATTGCGGAGGTCGGGACGGCGAGGCGCACCGTGGGCCGGCAACGAGGCGCGGCGGGCCGGCGGCGCGGGCGGCGCAGCTGGGCGCAGCCGGGCGCCCCCCTTGGTCAGTGGAGGCGGCGAGTGTAGCCGCAGATCTCGCAGCTCGCGATCCGGCCGGCCGGATCGACGACGAGGTAGCTCGTGCAGCCGTTCGTGCTGCAGTACGGTCGGTTGGCGCCGGACGCACGGCGCCGGAGTCGGCGCATTGCGACGGAGCGGCCCACGACCGACGTGGTGGTGGTTCGCGGAGTCATTCCTGTGTTCCTTCTGGTCGCGCGCCTCGCGAGCGCCATGGGTGCTCGGTGCGGCGTCGCGGCCGGTCTCTTCGTGCTCCACGGCAACGTCATGCGACGAACCGGAGCGGTGGTTTCAGATCCGGGGCGGCGGCGGGAGCGGGTTGGGCTCGACCGGCGTTCGCCTCTGCGGACGTCCCAATGATCGCCGCCACGCTCGTTTCCGTCAAACGACCCCATGGGCGCCGGCCGACCGGACCGCCGACGGCACGGCGCGGCCGGCGTGCTGGCGCCGCGATCCGCCGGCCGCTCGCCGATCGTATCGATGGACGCGGGCGATACGATTTCGACGAGACGCCCGCAACGGAGGTGGTCCGATGGGCACCGCTCTCATCGTCGCCAACCAGACCCTCCCGAGCCCCGACCTAGCGGACGCGATCGCGGCGCGGATCCGGGACGGGGTCGCCGTCTTCCACGTCGTCGTCCCGGCGACGCCGCCCGCCCGGGGCTTCACCTGGGACGAGGAGGAGAGCAGGGCCGAAGGGGCGGCCCGCCTCGCGACGTTCCTCGAGCGTCTGCGCGAGCTCGGGGTCGAGGCGACCGGCGAGGTCGGCGACCGCGACCCGGTGGCCGCCGTTCGCGATGCGCTCCGCGGCCGCGTGGTCGACGAGATCGTCCTCTCGACCCTCCCGCCGGGCGTCTCCCGCTGGCTCGGGCAGGACGTCCCGACCCGCCTTCGAAGCGCAGTCAGCGTCCCGGTCGAGGTCGTCTACGAGGGAGCCCGCACGGCGGCGACACGCTAGCCGCTCGACGCCCCCGGGAGGCCGCGCGACCCCGAGGCCCGACCTGTCGCGACCCGGTGAGGCAGGCGCGCCCGGCTGTCATGCGCCTGTGACGGCCGGCGAGGGAGCCTCTCGGGGGAGGTCCTCATGAGCACCCATGCGCCAACCACGATCATCGCCGTCACGAGCGACGCCGAGCACCACCGAGCCGTGATGGACAGGGCCGCCGAGGTCGCCAGTCAGTCGGGCGCCACCGTGATCCTCTACGACCTCGGTGCCGATCTCAGCCCGCTCGAGAGTCCCTTGCCGACCGAGTGGTCGGGCGACGGCCAGGAGGAGCAGTTCGGCGACCGTCTCGGCCCGAGCGACCTCGAAGTTGCGGGCCAGGGGGCGCTCGCCGACAAGGTCCGCGCCGTACGGGCGGCAGGGGTGAGTGCCTTCGGCTGGCTGCCCGACAAGGCCGACGGTCCGGCGCTTGCAGAATACGCCGCCCGGCAGGCGGCCGACCTCGTCCTGATCTCGACCGAGGATCGCGAGCTGATCGAGGCGCTCCGGCCCGGCGTCGCCGCCGCCGTCGGGGCATCCACGACCGAGCCCGCCGATCAGCCGACCGGGCCCGCCTCCGGGCTTCGGGTGGAGGCCGTGCCGCCGGACTGATGTCCCGCGGGCGTCGGGGAGCGATCGCCCGCCGGTCGCTCGGCGCACCGGCCGACGATCGAGCGACATCGCGACACCGGTCGAAGGCGACGTGGCTCACGCCGTCGAGGGCGACGTGGCAGGATGGGTCCCGCACCGCGGCTCGTCGCCGCGGACGCTCGGCGTCGAGGCCGATTCAGGAATCGCAACCGAGCACGAATCGATCCTGGGTTGCACACCGCGGCCGAGTCTTGGCAGACTCCGGCCGACCGCTGCAATCACGATCGACCAGGAGGGACCCCCTTGGCGACCCTGTCCACCGTCCGGTCCGGACCGATGCGTCTCCACCGGATCGCCGGCGTCGCGGCCGTTGCCGCCATCCTCGCCGCCGCACTCGCCCCGCCCGTTTCGGCGGACGAGGGCCTCGAGGTGACGACGCCCTTTCCCGCGGTGGCGGTCGCACCGGGCTCGAGCGCCTCGTTCGATCTCAGCGTCAGCCTGACCCAGGTCACGACAACCGTCGCCCTGGCCCTCGAGGGCGTGCCGGACGACTGGTCGGCGAGCCTCCATGGCGGCGGGTTCGTGGTGGACGGCGTCCTCGCTGGGCCCGACACGATCGGCGAGGTGCGGCTCGACGTCGACGTGCCGAGCACCGCCAGCGGGACGACCACGATCGAGGTCCGAGCGAGCGCCGACGGGCGTACCGACGTCCTTCCGATCTCGATCCGGGTCGCGGCGGACGTCGCGGGCGACATCACGCTCACGACCGATTCGCCGGTGCTGACTGGCGCGTCCGACGACGAGTTCGGCTTCGACCTCACCCTCGAGAACGACACCGCCCAGGACCAGACCGTCTCGGTCAACGCAAGCGGCCCGCCGAATTGGGACGTCGAGGCGGTCGTCACCGGCGAGGAGCAGGCCGCGTCGACCGTCGTCGAGGCCGGGTCGACCGCGACGGTCCGCGTGACGGCGACGCCGCCGGCGGACGCGGCCGCTGGGCCGTACGAAATCGCGGTCGAGGCCAACGCCGGCGATCGGACCGTCGGAGCGCAGCTCGGGGTCGAGATCACCGGTTCGTACTCGATGGAGGTCTCGACGCCGGGCGACCTGCTCTCGAACCGCGGCGGCGCAGGCTCTGCGACGAGCCAGCAGATCGAGGTCACGAACACGGGCACGGCGCCGCTCGAGGGCGTCGTCGTGACCGCCAGCCCGCCGACGAACTGGACCGTCACCTTCGACCGCGAAGGCGGTCAGATGGAGGCGATCCCGCCCGGCGAGACGGGTGTCATCACGGCCACGATCACGCCGTCGGGCGAAGCCGTTGCCGGCGACTACGTCGTGACGTTCGATGCCTCGAACGAGGAGGCCGACGGGAACGTCCAGATCCGGTTCACCGTCGAGACGTCGCCGCTCTGGGCGATCGTCGGGATCGGGGTGATCGTCCTGATCCTGGCCGGGCTCTTCTACGTGTTCCGGACGTACGGTCGGCGATGACCGCCCCAGCGAACCGACCGGCCCGCAAGCGAATCCGCTCGCCGCGGCCCGGCTCCGAGCAGGCCGCCCGTCAGGCTGCGGTCGGCGCCGTCGCAACGGCGCCCGAACGGCCGCGACGCTCCAGCCTCGACGACGAGC
>DASTVH010000261.1:0-6765 GCA_035759195.1 Candidatus Limnocylindrales bacterium | reverse complement strand
TCCGCGCCTCGGCGATGCCGAGGAACGCCGCGAGCGACGCGATCGTCGTCGTGCCCGGCGTCTCGACCTCCTCGAGCGGCAGCGGCTCCTCGGCGGCCGGCTCCTCGCGAGGGATTTGGGCGACCTGGCGGTTCGCCGCGTAGCCACACGACTCGCACAGCACGAGGACGTCCTCGCCGGCGGGGTTGAGGACCATGAACTCGTGGGCCTGGGTCCCGCCCATGATCCCGACGTCGCTCGACACCGCGACGGTCTCGAGCCCGAGCCGCTCGAAGATGCGCTCGTAGGCGCCCTTCTGTGCCTCGTAGCTCGCGTCCAGGCCGGCCGCGTCGCGGTCGCAGCTGTAGGCGTCCTTCATCACGAACTCACGGACTCGGATCAGCCCGCCCCGCGAGCGGGGCTCGTCGCGCCACTTCGTCTGGAAGTGGTAGACCATCAGCGGCAGCTGCCGCCACGACTTCACGATGTCGGCCAGCAGCAGCCCGACGACCTCCTCGTGGGTCATCGCGAGCACCAGCTCGCGGCCGCCGCGGTCCTTGAACCGGGTCAGCTCGGGCCCGATCGCGTCGTAGCGACCGCTGGCCCGCCAGACCTCGGCCGGGTGGACGACCGGCATCTCGATCTCCTGGCAGCCGATCCGGTCCATCTCCTCGCGGATGATCTGCTCGACCCGCTTGTTGACCCGGAATCCGAGCGGCAGCAGCGAGTAGATGCCCGATCCGAGCTGGCGGACGTAGCCCGCGCGGACGAGCAGGCGATGGGACGGCATCTCGGCGTCGGCCGGGTCGTCGCGGAGCGTCGAGAAGAACAGCTGGCTCAGGCGCATGGCGCGAAGGATAGCCGCCGCGCCCGGCGGCTGCGGGCGCCCGCGAACGGGCCGGGACAACCTCGGTGGCGGGGGCGCCGGGGCTCGCGCGGTCCTGCTAGCCTTCGGCCGTGCCCGAACAGCTGACGCTCATTCTGCTCGTCGTCCTCGGGCTCGCCGTCCTCTTCGATTACATCAACGGCTTCCACGACACCGCGAACGCGATCGCGACGTCGGTGTCGACGCGGGCGCTCAAACCCGAACACGCGATCCTCATGTCGGCGACGGCGAACTTCGTCGGGGCGCTGACCGGGACGGCGGTCGCCAAGACGATCGCCTCGGGACTGGCGACGACGCCGGACGGACCGGCCGGCCAGGTGATCGTCGCCGCGGCGCTCGTCGGGGCGATCTTCTGGAACCTGCTGACCTGGCGCCTCGGGATCCCGAGCTCCTCGAGCCACGCTCTGATCGGAGGGCTGCTCGGAGCCGTCGTCATCTCCGTCGGCTTCGACGCGATCCTGCTCGAGGGGGTCCGCGACAAGGTCCTCGTGCCGCTCGTCCTCTCGCCGATCGCCGGGATCACGATCGGCTTCCTCCTCATGGTCGTCCTGCTCAACGTGTTCCGGAACGCCCACCCGCGCCGGATGAACGACCGATTCCGGCGGTTGCAGGTCCTGTCCGCGGGCTACATGGCCTTCAGCCACGGCTCGAACGACGCCCAGAAGACGATGGGCATCATGACCCTCGCCCTGCTGACCGCCGGCGTCATCGAGACCGACGACGTCCCGCTCTGGGTGATCCTCGTCGCCGCGACGGCGATCTCGCTGGGCACCGCCGCCGGCGGCTGGCGGATCATCAAGACGATGGGCCAGAAGGTGGTCAAGCTGGACCCGGTCCACGGCTTCGCTGCCGAGACGACGGCCGCGACGATCATCTTTGTCGCGTCGCACCTGGGCGCGCCGGTCTCGACGACGCACGTGATCTCGAGCGCGATCATGGGCGTCGGGTCGAGCGACCGCCTGTCGGCCGTCCGCTGGGGCGTGGCCGGGAACATCATCACCGCGTGGATCCTGACGATCCCCGCTTCGGGCCTGGTGGCGGCGCTCTCCTACCTGGTCCTCGACCTGTTCCTCTGACGCGTCAGGCCGGTCGCCGAAATACGTAGCCGACGCCGCGGACCGTGTGGATGAACCGGGGTGCGGACGGATCCTCCTCGACCTGGCTTCGCAGCCAGTGGACGTGGACGTCGACGGTCCGCGTCTCGCCGGCGTAGTCGTAGCCCCACACCCGCTCGAGGAGCTGGTCGCGGGTGAAGACCTGGCCGGGGTGGCGGAGCAGGAAGGCGAGCAGCTCGAAGGCCTTCGGTTTGATCGGCAGGGTCTGCCCGTCGCGCAACAGGCGGTGGCCGGCGAGGTCGACCTGGATCGGGCCGAGGTCGACGACGGCAGGCGGCGCCTCGATCGCCACGGCCTGCTCCGATCGGCGGAACAGGGCCCGGATCCGTGCCGACAGCTCGCGCAGGGAGAACGGCTTGGTCACGTAGTCGTCGGCCCCGAGCTCGAGTCCGACGACCTTGTCGAGCTCCGAATCCTTGGCCGTCAGCATCACGATCGGGACACCCGATTCGGCCCGGATGATCCGGCAGACCTCGATCCCCGACAGCTCCGGGAGCATCAGGTCGAGGAGCACAAGGTCCGGCCGCTCCGCCCGGAACCGGGCGAGCGCCTCGCGCCCGTCCGCGGCGGCGACCACCCGGAATCCCTCCGCCTCGAGCGCTTCGACGAGCGTCTCGCGGAGGGTCGTCTCGTCTTCGACGACGAGGATCGTTCGTGCCATGCGTGGCTCAGGATAGCCATGCGTGTTAACGGCTCGTTCCGGCCGCGGCCTATACTCGGCCTCGTTCCACACCCGACCGCACCGGAGTCTCCATGCGTCGTCTCCTCGGCCGCCTGCGCCAGCGCCTCCGGGCGATCGTCCGACCCGAGCCCTACCGCATCCGGACCGGCGCCCACCTGACCCCGACCGAGGTGTCGCCCCTGACCGACGAGGAGCAGGCGATCGTCGACGCGTTCCACCGGCTCTACTACGACCAGCGCGTCGAGGGCCGCCAGACGGTACTGCTGTCGTGGTTCGGGCACCGGATCCTCAAGTGCCCGTTCGACATCTGGACCTACCAGGAGATCATCCACGAGACGAAACCCGAGCTCATCGTCGAATGCGGCACCCGCTACGGCGGCGGCGCCCTCTACCTCGCCTCGCTCCTGGATCTGCGCGGCGGGCCGGGCCAGGTCCTGACGATCGACATCACCGCGATGAAGCATCGGCCCGTCCATCCGCGGATCCGCTACGTCGCGGGCTCGACCCTCGATCCCGCGATCGTGGACCAGGTTCGGGCGGCGGCCGCGGGCAAGCGGACGATGGTGATCCTCGACTCCGATCACTCGGCCGCCCAGGTCGCTGGCGAACTCGCGATCTACCCCAAGTTCGTCTCGACCGGCTGCTACCTCATCGTCGACGACGCGAACCTCGGCGGCCATCCGGTCCTGCCGGAGCACGGCCCGGGTCCGACCGAGGCGCTCGACGCCTGGTACCCGACCCAGACCCAGTTCGTCATCGACCGCAGCCGCGAGCGGTTCATGCTCTCGCTGAACCCGCGGGGCTTCCTCAAACGGGTCGGCTGAGGCCGGGAGTCGCCGCGATGGGCACGTTCCGCCGCCGGCTCGGTCGCCTTCGCCGCGGCCTGGCCGGCCGCGCCAGGGCCTTCCTCCGGCCGCCACGGCCGCTCCGGATCGGCGGGTACCGGCCGCCGACGCCGGATCGCCCGCGGACGGCCGCGGAATCCGCCGCGACCGATGCCTTCCACCGGGCCTACTACGACGCCTGGCTCGACCGCCAGGGCACCCTCGACCTGGCGTGGTTCGGCTACCGCACGATGAAGAGCCCGATGGACCTCTGGGCCTACCAGGAGATCCTCGCCGAGACGCGACCCGACGTCGTCGTGGAGTGCGGGACCGCCTTCGGCGGCAGCGCCTACTACCTGGCCTCGCTCCTTGACCTGCTCGGTCGCGGGGAGGTCGTCACGATCGACATCGAGGCCCGCCCCGGCCTACCCATCCATCCCCGGATCACCCGCCTCGTCGGCTCGTCGACCGACCCGGCGATCGTCGCCGAGGTCCGCCGCCGGGTCGGCGGGCGGCGGGCGATGGTCGTCCTCGACTCGGACCATTCGCAGGCCCACGTCGCGGCCGAGCTCGAGGCGTATCGCTCACTCGTCGCGCCCGGCTGCTACCTCGTCGTGGAGGACACGAACATCAACGGGCACCCGGTCGCGGCCGATTTCGGGCCCGGCCCGATGGAGGCGGTCGAAGCGTTCCTCCCGAGTGCGCCGGAGTTCGAGGTCGACCGCTCGCGCGAGCGCTTCCTCCTGACGCTCAACCCGAGCGGCTACCTGCGGCGGGTCCGCTGAGCCCGGTGCCGGCCGCTCAGCCGGTCGTCTTGCGCTGCATGAAGAACTCCGTGAACTCCGAACAGCGGCCCTCCGCGTCGAATCGGAGCAGGAACACGTTGTCGTACACGCGCTCGACGGCCGAGTGCGCCGCGTCCTTCCAGTAGCGGCTCCAGCCCACCGCCACCGCCCGGTCGCCGTCGACCGCGTACGTCCGGTACTCCGCGTCGTACGTTCCGGGTTCGTCGCGGTCGCTCTCGGCGCCGTCCGGAGCGATCCACGAGCGGACGATCGCGTCGCGCCCGTGCAGGACGTCGTCGCCCTCGTCGTAGGGGTGGTAGCGATACGTGGCATCCGCGCTGAAGAGCGCGCCGATCGCATCGGGGTCGTACGCCTCCCACGCCGCGACGTAGCGGTCGAGCCATTCCTGGACGACGGTTCGGTCCATGGTTCGTTCTCCTGGCAGGGGGTCGCGCCCATCCTCAGCGAGGATCCTGACAGGCGGCGTCAGGTTCCGGACAGGGCCTCCAGCGAGAGCAGGTCGGCGGCGGTGCCGAGCCGCTCGAGCGTCCGGCGGAGTCCCAGGGCAACGAGCGTGTCGAAGAGGGGCGGCGTCTCGCGCCGGCCAGTCACCGCGACCCGGACGGCCATGAACAGGTCGCCCGCCTTCCAGCCGCGAGCCTCGGCGAGGGCCCGCAGGGGCGGCTCGATCTCGTCGGCCTCCCAGCTCACCTCGCCGACGGCGGCGAGCGTTTCCCGGGCGGCCCGCAGCCCGTCCACGGTCGTCGGCCGGTCCCAGCGCTTCGGCACGAGATCGGCCGGGTCGACATGAAGCTCGTCGACCCACAGGAAACCGACAAGGTCGCCGATCCTGCCCAGCCGCGGCAACCGCTCCTGGATGACCGGGAGCAGCGCCCGCAGTTCGCCCTCCTCGGGCAGTCGATCGATCCGGCCGGCGGCGAGCTGGTCCTCGAGGAAGGGCCGCAACCGGCCGATCAGGTCGTCGGGCTCGAGCCGCCGGATCCACTGGCCGTTGAGCCATTCGAGGCGCTCGCGGTCGAACACGGCGCCGGCCTTGTTCACCGCCCGCAGGTCGAACCGCTCGACGAGCTCGTCGAGCGACAGCACCTCCTCCTCCGTGCCGGTCGACCAGCCGAGGAGCGCGAGATAGTTGACCAGGGCCTCCTGGATGAAGCCCTCGGCCCGGTAGTCGCCGATCGCGGTCTGGCTCTTGCGTTTGCTGATCTTGGTCCGGTCGGGGTTGAGGATGAGCGGCAGGTGGGCGAACGCGGGCGGCTCGTGACCGAGCGCCCGGAAGAGCAGGACGTGCTTCGGGGTGTTCGAGAGGTGGTCCTCGCCGCGGATGACGTGGGTGATCCGCATCGCGGCGTCGTCCACGACGACCGTGAAGTGATAGAGCGGCGTGCCGTCGGCCCGGACGATCACGAAGTCGCCGCCGAGGTTCGCGACGTCGATCTCGACGCGGCCGCGGACGATGTCGTCGATCACGACGCTCCCCTCCCCGACGCGGAACCGGAGCGCCGGCCGGTGGCCCTCGGCCTCGAAGGCGGCCCGCTCGTCGGCGGTCAGGCGGGCACAGCGGCCGCCGTAGCGCGGCGGCCTCCGCTCGGCCTCGAGCCGCCGTCGCTCGGCGTCGAGCTCCTCGGCGGTGCAGTAGCAGGGGTACGCCTTGTCCTCGGCCAGGAGGCGGTCGGCCGCCTCGGCGTAGAGCGGTAGCCGACCCATCTGGCGGTACGGGGCGTACGGCCCGCGGGCGGCCTCGCCGGCGACCTCGGGGCCCTCGTCCCAGCGCAGGCCGAGCCAGTGCAGTCCGTCGAGGATGTCCTTCTCGTAGGCGATCGAGCTGCGGGCGACGTCGGTGTCCTCGAGACGGAGGATGAACGTGCCGCCCGTGTGGCGGGCGTGCAGGTAGTTGAAGAGCGCCGTGCGGGCGGTCCCGATGTGGAGCGGGCCGGTCGGGCTCGGCGCGATCCGGACGCGGTCGGTCGTCATCGGGCCATTGTAGGGTGGCCTCCCGAGCCGACCCGAAGTGCGAGGCGAGAGATTGGCAGAGGCGACGGACGTGGTCAGCGCCGGGCAGCTCCCGGGACGCGGTGGAACAGGGCTCCGTCCGCGTCGCCCGGCAGAACGTGGACGAGCGCGGCCGGCCGAAGGCCGAGCGTCGCCCGTCCGCGGGGCCCCTCCAGCGTGAGCGAGTCGAGCGACTCCGAGCGAGCGAGGACCGTCACCGGCGCCCCCGGCGTAAGAGCCCGGGCCTCGAGGTAGGACAGCAGGCCCGCGTCCTCCTCGGCTTCCTCGGTGATCCGGTAGATCGTCGCGCGCTTGCCGGCCTCGATCTGGCTGAGGGGGGTCCCGCGCGGCCGGCGGCGGGCGGTCTCGGCGTCGATCGGGTTGCCGTGCGGGCAGGTCTCGGGATGTCCGAGCAGCTCCTCGAGGCGGGCCTCGACGCGCGGCGAGATCGCGCCCTGGAGGCGGGCAGCCTCCTCGTCGGATT
>DASTVH010000260.1:0-10233 GCA_035759195.1 Candidatus Limnocylindrales bacterium | reverse complement strand
CGTCCGGCGTCGAGGTCGGCGTCCTCGAGGGTTACTCGGCCGTCCGCGGTCGCGGCGCGGCGATCCGGATCACGTTCGACGACTCGAACGACTGGCCGTGGGCGCTCGACATGTGGCGCTCGCTGGCTCCGGCCCGAGTGGAGGCCTTCGCCCGGGTCTGACGCGGCATCCCCGCCCCCGATTTCCGAGTGATCCGAACAGCGAAGGCCCAATGCGCGGGTTCGGGGCGTTCGGCGCCGACATACCTGGGGTTACGGGGCTGCCCTCACGCACGCGCGACCTGTCCCCCCGGCTCCGATCGCCGCTCCGACCGAGGAATCCGGTCATCTTGTTCGAATGACTCGGAATCCGCGGCGCGGAGGCCCATCGGGCCAGGGGTCGGTCAGGCCGCGGCGCCGTCGTAGCGGTCGGCGAAGGCGGCATACGACGCGGCGATCGGGTCGGCCGGCGCGCCGCCGGCCGCGTCCGCCCCGAAGCTGCGCGCGTCCGGCGTTTTGACGCCGTTGCCGGTCAGGAGGGCAACGACCTCGTCGCCGTCGCGGATCACGCCCCGCCGACGGGCCGCCTCAACCGCCGCGACCGTCACGCCGCCGGCCGTCTCGACGAAGATCCCTTCGGTCGCCGCCGTGCGCCGGATCGCCGCGGCGGTCGCCTCGTCCGGGACCGCCTCGATCGAACCCGCGGTCCGCCGGGCCAGGGCGACGGCGTACGCTCCGTCGGCCGGGCTGCCGATCGCGAGCGAGCGGACGATCGTGTCCGGCCGCCGGACCGGTTCGACTCGGTCGCTCCCGGCCTCGAACGCCGACGCGACCGGCGAGCAGCCGGCCGGCTGACCGCCGACGAACCGCACCGCCTTGGGCTCGACGAGCCCGACCGCGGCCAGCTCCTCGAAGCCCTTGGCGACCTTCGTGAAGAGCGAGCCCGAGGCGATCGGGGCGACGACGACGTCGGGCAGCCGCCAGCCAAGCTGTTCGGCCACCTCGAACGCGAGCGTCTTGCTGCCCTCGGAGTAGTACGGCCGGAGGTTGACGTTGACGAACGCCCAGCCCTCCTCGTCGGCGATCTCGAGGCTGAGCCGGTTGATCTCGTCGTACGTGCCGTCGACGCGGACGACCGTCGCGCCGTAGCCGAGGGCGTGATCGATCTTCGCGGGCTCCAGATCGGCCGGGACGAAGACGAACGCCCGCAGCCCCAGGGCGGCCGCCGCGGCTGCCGTGGCCCCGGCGAGGTTGCCCGTCGACGCGCAGGCGAGCGTGTCGAAACCGAACTCGACGGCCCGCGCCGCGGCGACGGCGACGACGCGATCCTTGAAGCTGAGCGTCGGATTCCGGGTGTCGTCCTTGAGCCAGAGGTTGGGGACGCCGAGCTCCGCGCCGAGCCGTTCGGCGAGGACGAGCGCCGTCGAGCCGACCGCCAGGCCGCGCTCGGGCACGGCGGCCACCGGCAGGAGCTCGAGGTACCGCCAGATGCCGGGCGGGCGAGCCGCGATCGCGTCGCGGCTCAGCGTCCGCCGGGCGATGTCGAGGTCGTAGACCACCTCGAGCGGGCCGAAGCAGGCGGTACACACGTAGTTCGGCCCGAGCATCGCGGCGGTTCCGCAAGCGCGACAGCGGAGGCCGAGCACGTGCGCTCCGGCAGGGGAAGTCGGGGTCGGCTGGGCGAGCGCTGCGGTCGTCATCGTCGGTCTCCTACGCGGAGCCGGACCGACCGCCGAAACCAGAAAGCCCTTCCTCTGAGGAAGGGCTCGTTTGATCCCTTATCTCGCAGGAGGACCTGCCCGGATTTGGCACCTTGCCGGCGTCGCCGCCGGTAGGTTGTCGGGCTTCACAGGGCCGGTCCCTCCGCCACTCTTGATAAGAGTCTTCAGTTGTCCGGCGAGGGTAACGGCCGCGGGGGCTGCCCGTCAACGGGTGCCGCACCGGATCGGGTAGACTTCGCCGGGCCCGTTCGGGTTCGTGGTGGCCTTAGCTCAATCGGCAGAGCAGCGGAATGTGGATCCGCAGGTTAGGGGTTCGATTCCCCTAGGCCACCCCAGCTCCCCTCCCCTTCGACGACCCCCTCCGTGCGCCCAGCATCGCCGTACGATCTCGCACGTCCGGCGCGAACGAGGAGGCCCGCCCGGCGGAGCCGGACGGGCCTCGAAATGGCGAAGAGGGCGGGAACGTCAGGCCGGGTCGCCCGTGTTCTCCGCGCTGACACCGAACTCCTCGAGCAGCCACTCGAGGTCGTCCGGCTGGTCGACCCGGTAGCCGCCGGTCTTGCCGGCGCAGCTGTAGTTCTGGGCCCACGAGTTGACCGCGACGACGATCTCCTCGTCGCCGACGTCGTGGAGGACCGGCCCGCCCGAGTCGCCGAAGCAGGTCCCGCCCTGGTGGGCCTTGCCCTTGTTCGCCGAGAAGACCGCGTACGAGTCCTCGGGATGGGCGTGGAGGTTGATCAGCATGACGTCGGCCTTGCGGCGGGTGTCGCCACCGAGACCGAGGTTGACCCGGGACTGCTCGAGGCCGTATCCGACCGCCTCGAAGCGCTCCGTGTTGTTCGGCCCGCCGGCGAACTGGTCGAGGTAGTCGAGCGTCGGAAGCTGGCCGTAGTCGTCGAGGTTGATCGGCTCGTCGAGAACGAGCACGCCGAGGTCGTGGAAGAAGAACGCGTTGTCGTCGTAGTCGGGATGGGGGTACGCGGTGGCACTGACCCACTCGTCGTTCGAGTCGAAGAACGCCGACCATGCGTCGTACCGGTCGTCGTTGCCATCCGGGACGAACGTGGAGCTCGGCGGCAGGCCCACGTAGTCGGCCTCCTCCGAGACGGTGAACCAGACGTCGGTCCCGTCATGGCCGATGCCGAACGCGCAGTGGCCGGCGGTCAGGACGATCGTCGGCGTCAGCAGCGTGCCGCTGCAGTTGAACCAGGCACCCGGATCGTTGAAGCGAGGGTCCTGGGCGTCGGGGACGTAGAAGATGAGCTGGCCCACATACGGGTGCTCCCCGTTGTCGGGCTGTCCTGAGGTGATCGCCATTGCCGGCGTGGCGGCGAGGGCGGCGGCCATGAGGCCGGCGAGCAGCGCGAGTCGTCGTCGCATGCGCGTGTGTACTCCTCCTGTGTGGTCGTACGGGCCACGGGCTGCTGGGGATCGCCATCCTAGTCGGCGATCCGGGATCGTGCCTTGCAGCGGTACGCTCACGTGGTCCCGGCGGTGTCTGCCGGCAACGGAAAGCGACGAGGAGCAGCGAGAGCACGCATGACCGAACCGACCGACCTTCGACCACTGCCCCCGCCCGGCGGCCATTACCGCCACGCGGTCCGCCGCGGCAATTTCGTCTTCACGTCGGGCCAGCTCGGATGGGACGACGATCGCAGATTCCCCGATGGGATCGAGGCCCAGACTCGTCAGGCCCTCGAGAACCTCCGCAGGGCACTGGCCCTCGAGGGCGCGACGCTCGAGGACCTCGTGACGGTCAACGTCTACCTGGCCGACCTCGAGATGTTCCCCCGCTACAACGAGGTCTACCGCGAGATGATCCCGGTCGACCCGCCGGCCCGGACGTCGGTCGGGGCCCAGCTCTCGCCCGGCTGCCTGATCGAGATCAGCGGGGTCGCGGTCCTCGCCTCGTGACCGAGACGCACCGCCGCAGCGGTTCGGATCGTCCCGACGATCCATTCGCGGCCGCACCGATCGCCGAGCGCCGCCTGGCGAGCAACCGCCTCGTCGGCCCGCCGTTCGGGTCGCCCGTCGACGTCGTCCGCTGGTTCGGGGCGATGCAGGCGCAGGAGTACGGGCCGGCGACCTGGGCCATCGGGCTCCGGACGAGTGGCGTCACCGGACCCGACGTCGACCGCCTCTTCGACGCCGGCGCGATCCTGCGGACACACGTCCTGCGCCCGACGTGGCACTTCGCCGCGCCCGAGGACCTCCGCTGGCTGCTGGCGCTGACAGGGCCGCGGGTCCACGCCGCGAACGGGCCCCTCTACCGCCAGATGGACCTCGACGCCGGCACGCTCGACCGGGCACACGCAACGATCCGCTCGGCGCTCGAGGGCGGCGCGACCCTCACCCGGCCCGAGATCGCCGCCGCGCTCCGGACCGCCGGAATCGAGGCCGCCGGACCGCGCCTCGCCTACATCGTCATGCACGCTGAGCTCGAGGCCCTCGTCTGTAGCGGTCCCCGGCGGGGCCGCCAGTTCACCTACGTGCTCCTCGACGAGCGCGTGCCGCCGACGCCACCGCGCAGCCGGGACGACGCCCTCGCCGAGATCGCCCGCCGCTACGCCACGAGCCGCGGCCCGGTCCAGGCCATCGACCTCGCCTGGTGGTCGGGGCTGACCGTCACCGACTCGCGGCGGGCGCTGGAGCTCGCCGGCGACGATCTCGAGGTCTTGGAGTCTGGCCGGCGGCGCTTCTGGGCGGCCCGCGACGCCGACGTCACGGATCCGGTCGCGTTCGAGCGGCCGCTCGTCCGGCTCCTCCCGATCTACGACGAGTACTTCATCGGCCTCCGCGACCGCAGCGACTTCGGCGACGCTGCCCGGCTGGGGCGGGACGACGACGCCCTCGGGGCGAACATTGTCGTCCTCGACGGGACGATCGTCGGCGGCTGGCGACGCACGACCGCGAGGGCGGAGGTCGCGATCGCCGTCGAGCTGCTGGTCCGCTTCGACGCGGCAGAGCGTCGGGCCCTCGAGACGGCCGCGGCCGACTTCGGGCGGTTCGTCGGGCTGCCGGTCGCGCTGACCGTGACCGAGCGGGGCGCTGCGGCGATCCGCCGATCGGCGCTACCGTAGGACGATGGCGACCGACACCGTCTCCGCCCTGCGTGCCCTGCCCTCCCCGGCCGCGGTCCTCTTCGATCTCGACGGGACGCTCGTCGACACCGTCGGGACGCGGATCGAGGCGTGGCACCGGACGCTCGACGACGCCGGCCTGCCCACGCCGCCTGAGGCGATCGCACCGCTCATCGGGATCGACGGACGGCGGCTGGCCCGAGAGGCGGCCGCCGCGCTCGGTCGGCCGATCGACGCCGCGCGGGCCGAGGAGATCGATCGCCGTTCGGGCGAGATCTACGCGATGCTCAACGACGCTCCGCGACCGCTGCCCGGCATCGGGGAGCTGGTCGCCACGCTCGATGCCCGCGGCGTCGTCTGGGCGATCGCGACCTCGAGCCGAAAGGACCAGGTCGCGGCCTCGGTCGCCGCCCTCGGCTTCGGCGAGGTCCCGCGAATCGTCGACGCGAGCCACGTCGAGCACGCGAAACCCGCCCCGGACCTGCTCCTCGAGGCCGCCGCCCAGCTCGGGATCGATCCGGCTCGCTGCTGGTACGTCGGCGACTCGACCTGGGACATGGAGGCCGCGGTCGCAGCCGGCATGGTCCCGATCGGGGTCACGGCCGGGGCCGCCGTCGATGCGGCGGCGCTCCGCGCAGCCGGCGCCAGGATCACGGTCGAGACGCTCGACGAGCTCGTGCCGGCCTTCGGCCGCGTGATCCCGGCCTCCTGACGGTGCCCGGCCGGCCGCGCCGCCCGCCCGCCTCGCGACCGGAACCCACGCCACGCCGCCCGCGTTCGGCGGACACGAGCTGGGACCAGCTCGCGACGTGGTACGACGGCTGGGTCGGCGATCGCGGAAGCCGCTACCACCAGGCGCTCGTCGTGCCGGCGGCGCTCGACCTGCTCGACGTGCAGGCGGACGAGGCGATCCTCGAGGTCGGGGCCGGGCAGGGCGTCCTCGCGGCCCACGTCGCCGAGCGCGGAGCCCGGTATACGGGTGTCGACGCGAGCCCGCGGCTGATCGAGCTGGCCCGGCGGCGGCACGGCGAGCTCGGGCGGTTCCTCGTCGGCGATGCCCGGGCGCTGCGGGCCGTCGCCGGGCTCGAGGCCGGCTCGTTCGACGCCGCCGTCTTCCTGCTCAGCCTCCAGGACATGGACCCGATCGGGCCGGTCGTCGCCTCGGTCCGCTGGGCCCTCCGGCCGACGAGCCGGATCGTGATCGTCATGACCCACCCCGCCTTCCGCCAGCCGCGCCACGCCGGCTGGGGCTACGACGAGGGCCGCAAGCTCGTGTACCGCCGGGTCGACGCGTACCTGACGCCGATGGCCGTCCCGATGAAGGCGATCGGCGATCGCCCGCCGTCCCGCTCGTTCCATCGGCCGATCTCGACCTACGTGAACGCCCTCGGCGACGAGGGGTTCGCGGTGGACGCGATGCTCGAGATTCCCGACACCCTCGACGACGAGCGGCCCAGCGCGAGCCGGGCCGGTGCCCGGGCGGCCGCCGAGATTCCGCTGTTCCTCGCCCTCCGCGCCGTCCGCCGCTGAGGGGCGTCGCGGCGACCGGGCGCCCGTGGCGGGTGCGCGTCAGGTCGGACCTGGCAGGCCCGCGACCAGCTGCCCGGCCAGGGCGCAGCCGGCGACGACGGCGATCGGCGGCACCCGGTTCGTGGCGAGGAGCGAAAGCCCGGCTGCCGCGATCGCGACGTCGAGCCAGGTCCCGATCGCGCCCGTCCAGATCGGGTTGTAGAGCGCAGCCGCGAGCAGGCCGACGACGGCCGCGTTCGCGCCGGTCAGCGCCCGCCGGAACCCGGCCGAGGCGCGCAGCCGATCCCAGAAGGGCAGCACGCCGAACAGGAGCAGGAAGCTCGGCAGGTAGATCGCCCCGAGGGCCACGGCGCCACCCGGCCAGCCGCCCAGCGGTGACGCGGCAACGCTGCCGAGGTACGCCGCGAACGAGAAGAGCGGACCCGGCACGGCCTGCGCCGCGCCATACCCCGCCAGGAACCGGTCCTCGCTCACCCAGCCCGGGTCGACGACCCCGGCGTCGAGCAGGGGCAGGACCACGTGGCCGCCGCCGAAGACGAGCGAACCGGTCCGATAGAACGTCTCCACCATCGCCACCGCCGTCGAGCCGGTCACGGCCTCGAGCAGGGGCAGCCCCAGCAGCAGGACGGCGAAGGCCGCCAGCGCGGCGAGGCCCGTCCGCCGGCCGATCGGCCCCGTCGGGCCGATCGCCGGGGCCCCGACCGCGTCGGACTCGTCCCGGGGCTCCCCCGTCCGAAGGAGGCCCCAGCCGATCGCGGCCCCCGCGACGATGATCGCGACCTGGGTGAACGGGGTGGTGGCCGCGAGGGCCACCGCCGCGGCGGCGAGCGCGACGAGCTGCCGGGGCAGGTCGGGGGCGAGAGAGCGGGCCAGGATCACGAGGGCCTGGGCGACGACCGCGACGGCGGCCAGCTTGAGGCCGTGGACCCAGCCAGCCGACGCGACGTCGGCCCCGCCGGCCACCAGGCCGAAGAGGACGAGCAGGATCGCCGACGGCACGGTGAATCCCAGCCACGAGACGATGCCGCCGACGATCCCGGCTCGGCGCGTGCCGATCGCGATCCCGAGCTGGCTGCTGGCCGGGCCCGGGAGCGACTGGCAGAGCGCGAGGAGCTCGGCGAAGGCCCGGTCGTCGAGCCAGCGGCGCCGCTCGACGTACTCCCGCCGAAAGTAGCCGATGTGGGCGATCGGGCCGCCGAACGAGCTGAGCCCGAGCCGCAGCGCCGCCGCGAGAACCGCGCCGATCTCACCGGCGGTCGCCGGGCCGCCGGCAGAGCCGGCCTTTCCGGACGCCCGATCGCTCCCGCTCCCGCTCCCGCTCTGGCTCACGCCCGCGACCGTACACGAGCCGCCGCGCGTCATGCGGCCGTCACGCCGCCGTCATCGACCCGGCATCGGCCGGTCATCGACCCGGACCATCGTGCGCCCGTTCGCCGACCACCCCGACGGCGGACCGGACGGCCACCGCCGACGGCCGCATCCAAGGAGGACGCCCGTGCGTCGCATCGCAACACTCCTGGCATCTCTCGGCCTGCTGCTCACGGTCGCCGCGTCGCCGGCCGCGGCCGGCGGACCGCCGTCGGTCGGCTTCTACGTGGACGACGCCCTGTATCGGACGGTCGGCACACCGACCGACTTCTCCGGGACCGGCGCTCCGGCCGACAGCTTCGACCGCATCTATGCGCTCGGTGCCGGCCTCAGGAACGTCGCCGAGGCGAAGCCCGGCGATCGCGACTTCAACGGCGGCCGGTGGATGGTCCTTCCGATCACCTGGCACGTCGACCCGGTCCAGCTGACGAGCGCCGAGCAGGTCGAGGCCTACGCCGACGCCGGCTGGCTGTCGATCGGTTCCACCCCGCTGCGGATGTTCGAGTGCCCGGTCATCCCGCTGCGCGGCGCCTGAACCTCGCGGGGCAACGCGCAGACCCTCGGCCCGGGTGCGGCGGCGACGCCGCGCCCGGGCCTCCGCTCGCATCGACGCGGGCGAGCGTCCTACGATGCGGACGATGCGGACGATGCGCCAGCCGACCGACCGGCCGATCCTCGTCGTCGACGACGACGCGAAGATCGTTCGACTCGTCCGGACCTACCTCGAGCGGTCCGGCTACCGGGTCGTCGAGGCGGCCGACGGCCGGAGCGCCCTCGCGGCGATCGCCCTCGAGGCACCCGCCCTCGTCGTCCTCGACGTCATGCTCCCCGAGGTCGACGGCCTCGCCGTCCTCCGCGCGGTCCGCCGGACCGACCAGACGCCGGTGATCATCCTCTCGGCGCGCGGCCTCGTCGACGACCGGATCGCCGGCCTCGCCGCCGGCGCTGACGACTACCTGCCGAAACCGTTCTCCCCGGCCGAGCTCGTCCTGCGCGTCGAGCGGATTCTCGAACGCAGCGCCGCGGGTTCGGGCGGCGGGCCGAGCGGGGTCGGCGGGCGGCCGACCGGCGGGACGCTCGAGCACCGGGACCTGGTCGTCGACCGCGACCGGCACGAGGTCAGGATCGGCGGCCGACCGGTCGCGGTCACGGCCGTCGAGTTCCGCCTGCTTGTCGCGCTCCTCGAGGCGGACGGCCGGGTCCTGACCCGCGACCAGCTGCTCGACGCGGTCTACGGCCAGGACGAGGCCGAGATCCTCGACCGGACGGTCGACGTCCACATCGGACGGCTGCGGGACAAGCTCGGCGACTCCGCGGAGCGGCCGCGTTACGTGGCGACGGTCCGAGGCGTCGGCTACCGGGCGGCGCCACTCCCCGCCGACGATCCGTCGTGAGGGGTCCGCGGTGATCGGCCGGCCCGGCGGCATCGCCACCCGCATCGCCATCGCCGCCCTCGTCGTGGCCGGCCTGGCGATCGCGATCCTCGCGGTCGGCGTGATCGTCGTCGGCGGCCAGAGCTTCGCCGATCTCATGGCCGAGCACGGCGAGAGCACCGAATCGAGCCGCCGCATGTTCGAGGACAGCGTCGTCTGGGTCGTCGCCGCGACGACGGTCGTCGCGATCGTCGGCGCGGTGGCGCTCGCCGCGCTGCTCGGCGCCCGGATCGCCCGGCCGCTGCGCGAGATCGGTCGGGCGGCGCGCCGCGTCGCCGCGGGCGACTACGAGGCGCGCATCCCCCGCCGCGGCCCCGAGGAGATCGTCAGCCTCGCCGACTCGTTCAACCAGATGGCGACGGCGCTCGAGGAACAGGAACGGATGCGCCGGGAGTTCATCGCGAATGCCGCCCACGAGTTGCGGACGCCGCTGACGAACCTCCAGGGCTACCTCGAGGCGCTGCGCGACGGCGTCATCGAACCCGACCGCGCGACGTTCGAGTCGCTCTGGGACGAGGCCGACCGGCTCGTCCGCCTCTCGCGCTCTCTCGACACCCTTGCGGCCGGCGATGCCGGCGGCGCGCCGCCGGTGGCGACCGAGATCGACCTCGGCGCGGTCCTCCGGGCGGCCGTCGATCTGGCCCGCCCGGCCGCCCTCGGGGCCGGCCTCGAGCTCGAGGTCGCGGTCCCCGACGGCCTGCTCGCCCGGGGCGACCCCGACCAGCTCGCTCAGGTTGCCGGCAACCTCCTCCAGAACGCGATCCGCTACACGCCGCGGGGCGGCCGGATCGGCGTCCGGGCCGAGCGCCGGCCGGGCGACGTCCTCGTCTCGATCACGAACACCGGCGAGGGCATTCCGGCGGCCGACCTGGCCCACGTCTTCGAGCGCTTCTACCGCGTCGAGAAGTCCCGCGACCGGGCCCGCGGCGGCGCCGGGATCGGCCTCGCGATCGTTCGCCAGCTCGTCGAGGCGGCCGGCGGCTCGGTCGGCGCGGAGTCACGCGAGGGCCAGACCCGGTTCTGGTTCAGCCTCCCGGCCTGATCCGCCGGAAGCTCGGCGGCCTTCTTGCCGAGCGGCCGCCGGTCAGCCGCCGGTCAGCCGCCGATCGAGAGCTGCCAGGCG
>DASTVH010000259.1:0-11849 GCA_035759195.1 Candidatus Limnocylindrales bacterium | reverse complement strand
GCCGTACCCGTCACGCGCCGCGGACCAGGCGCTCGCCGGCCTCGAGCATGGCGTCCCGGACGGCCGCCGACGTCGCCTCGGTGTAGATCCGGACGAGCGGCTCGGTTCCCGACGTCCGGACGAGGAGCCACGAGCCGTCCGCCACGAAGAACTTGAAGCCGTCCTTCGTCTCGAGCGACTGGGTCCGGCTGACGGGCTGCCCGGCCAGATCGTCGGGCGCCTGGCTGACGAGGTCCTCCAGGAGTCGCCGCTTGACGTCGGCGTACTGCTCGCGGGCGATGTGGACGTCGATCCGGCGATACCACGATGCGCCGGCGATCTCGTGGAACGCGGCGATCGCCCGCGAGACCGGCCAGCGGCCGGCGGCCTTCTCGCGGAGGAAGAGGTCGAGCAGCATCAGGTCGGCGTAGATCCCGTCGCGTTCGGGCAGGTGCATCCCGAAGCCGTAGCCGCCCGACTCCTCGGCGCCCATCATCGCCCCGGTTTCGATCATCCTCGGGCCGATGTACTTGAAGCCCACCGACGTCTCGTAGGTGTCGATGCCGTAGCGCTCGCCGAGGCGGGCGGCCATCGACGTGTTGTTGACGCTGACCACGACCGGCTCGCGGAGGCCGCGGTGCTCGGCGAGGTAGTACATCAGGAGGCCCGTGACCTGGAGCTGATGGATGAACGTGCCCTGCTCGTCGGCGGCGCCGGCCCGGTCGGCGTCGCCGTCGAGGAGCAGGCCCAGGTCGAAGCCGTCGCGGGAGATGAGGCCGAGCGCCTCGTCGACGTGGGGCCGAATGGGCTCGGGGTTGATGCCGCCGAAGTACGGATTGCGCTCGCGGTGGATCTCGGTGACCCGGATCCTGCCGTCGGCGAGGAGCCGCGGGATCCAGCCCGCCCCCGAGCCGTACATCGGCTCGACGAGGACGCTGACGTCCGCCGCCCGCAATGCGTCGAGGTCGATCGTCCGCCGCAGGAACCGCTCGTACCCGTCGAAGGGGTCGAACTGTTCGACGAGGCCGGCCGCCTCGGCGTCGGCGAACGGGCGCCGCTCGATCGCGGTGCCGCCGTTCCGGGCGATCTGCGCCTCGATGACCGAGAGGACGTCGGGCCCGGCAGCCGAGCCGGTCGGCGACTTGACCTTGAAGCCGTTGTCGGTCCAGGGGTTGTGGCTGGCAGTGATGACGATGCCGGCCGCCGCGCCGCGCTCGACGACCTCGTAGCTCGACATCTGGGTCGGCATCGCCTGACGACCGAAGGCGACCGGGATGTCGTGGGCGAGGATCACCTCGGCGGCCGCCGCCGCGAAGTGCTCCGACGCGAATCGCCGGTCGTAGGCGATGACGACCCCCTTCGCCTGCTCTCCGCGATCGACCACGTAACGGGCGACGCCGTCGGCGCAGCGGCGGACGTTCTCGAACGTGAAGTCGTCGGCGACCTTCGCCCGCCAGCCGTCGGTGCCGAAGACGATCGTCGTCGGGGTCGGCGCTTCGGCGATGTTCGTCACGGTCAGTCCTCCTGCTGGACGCGGTCGAGGAGCGCGCGGACCTCCGCCTCGAGATGGCCCGCCCCGGCGAGATGCGCCCAGACGCCATCGGCGACGATCGTACCCCGGGCGGGGGCCTCGGCCGCGAGCCGCCCATCGACCGGCCGGACCACGAGATCGTCAGGCCCGACCTCGATCGACTCGCCCGACTGGACGACGCGGCCGGTCGCGCCCTGGTCGTTGCCGCCGGCAATCGCCCGCAGGAGCGCCGACCAGCTGCCGAGGTCGCTCCAGCCGACGTCCATCGCGGCCATCACGACCCGGTGGTCCGCGGCGGCTCCCTCCATCACTGCCCGGTCGATCGAGATCGGGGTGATCCGGTCATAGGCCCCGCCGAGGGCGATCTCGGACGCGGCGGCCGGTTCGATGAGCATCACGAGGGGGGTGTACTTCTCGAGCGCTGCCCGGATCGCTCGCCGGCGCCAGGCGAACATGCCTGCATTCCAGGCGATGCCGGGCAGGTTCAGCAGCTCGCGGGCCCGGTGCTCGGTGGGCTTCTCCTCGAACGCGAGGAGCGGGTAGGCCATCAGGCCGTCGAGTCGCTCGCCGCGCATCGTGTCCGGGCGGAGGTAGCCGTACTCGGTCGAGGGCCCGTCGGGCTCGATGCCGAGGGTCACGAGCGGATCCTCGACGTCGAAGGCGCCGGTGGCGATCCGCCCGGCGACGGTCGCGAGGACGGCGCGGAAATCGTCCTCGCGCTCGATCCAGTGGTCGGCCGGCAGGACGAGCATGACCTCGTCCTCCGGACGCTCGATCCGGGCGGCGGCCAGGGCGATCGCGGCCGCCGTGTTGCGGCCGGCCGGCTCGACGATCAGGCCGATCTCCGGCGCCTGCTCCCGGACGAGGTGCCCGAAACGCCGGTCCACGACGCAGAACGTGTCGGCCGGGCTCACGAGCGGCGCGATCCGGCGAACGGTCCGCTGGAGGAGCGACTCGTCACCGACGAGCGGGAGGAAGGGTTTCGGGCGCTCCGGCCGGCTGAGGGGCCAGAGCCGGGTCCCGCCCCCGCCGGCGAGCATCACGGCGTACATGCGGGCTCATTCTAGTCGGCGGGGAGCCGCCGGCCGGCACCTCCGGATGGTCGACGGGAAACCCGGGCCGGATATTCACCCCATGCGTAGATCGCACCATCCCGCGCGCGGACGAGGGTTCTGACGCACGAATATTCGCCTCAGCACTACGGAAGCCCGAAAACTCGCCTTGGGAGCCCAGAGCGGCGCGCAGAGGCACGTAGATACGCATCCCTGGAATATCCGGCGGCGGCCCGCGGACGTGGCTTGGCGCGGACCCCGGCGGCGGCCACGCGGCGTGGCGCGGCGGGCGCGGCGAGCGCGGCGCAGCGCGGCGAGGAGCAGCGTCGCGGCGGACGCGGCGCGGCCTCTCAGAAGCTCGGCGGCGTCAGGCAGAAGAGAACAGTGGCGGTGCCCGGACCCGGGTTCACGTTGCGGTGGGGGACCCGCGACGAGTAGGTGATCGAGTCGCCCTCCTCGAGGATGTGGTGCTCGTCCGCGATCCACAGCTCGAGCCGCCCCGAGAGCACCACGACGACCTCCTCATCGGACTCGTGGCGATACGCCTCCTCGCCGGTGCCGCCCCCCGGCTCGATCGTCGAGACGATGACCTGGAGGTGGGCGTTCATGTCGGACGTGAGGAATTCGTCGACCGCCCCCAGCCCCGGGTACGAGATGCGGCGCCGCTCGGCCCGCCGCACGACACGTCCCCGCGGCGCCTCCTCCACGAAGAGCTCGGCGATCGCGAGCCCGAGCGCCCGGGCGATCCGCTGGACCGAGGCGATCGAGGGGCTCGTGACCTCGCGCTCGACCTGCGAAAGGAAGCTCTCGGTGACGCCGGCCCGGGCCGCCAGCTCCTTGAGCGTCACGCTGCGCGCCTGGCGGAGAGCCCGGATCCGGGGCCCGAGCTGGATGTCCGTCGACGGTCGTTGCTCTGGCGCGGCGGCGGTCGTCATGGCGGTTGGGGCGTCCTCCCGAGCACCTGCGATGAAGTATAACTTCAGTGAACTGCGACTCTCACGCCTCCGGCGAGGGGCCTGATTCGAAACTCGCAGACATCCTGCGTTGACGCTGCGGGATGCCTTTCAGTACCATCGGCCAGCCTGTAGCGAGGCTACACCCCGGACCTGCGCGCACGTTCCGTCCGAGAGAGGGCCCGTGACCGTCGCCGAGAACGCCTCCGAACGCCGTCCCGCCGGCGCTCCCGCTTCGCCGCCGCCCGGGTCGGCCGAGGGCCCCCCGGACGTCGAGTTGCTCGACGTCACGAAACGGTTCGGGTCGATCACCGCCGTCGACGGGATGACCCTCCGGATCCCGCGATCCTCGTTCACCAGCCTGCTCGGGCCGTCCGGCTGCGGCAAGACGACGACCCTCCGGATGATCGCCGGCTTCGAACAGCCCACGGCGGGCGAGATCCTCCTGACCGGCCGCCCGATCGCCGGCGTCCCGCCGTACCAGCGCAACGTCAACACGGTCTTCCAGCATTACGCGCTGTTCCCCCACATGGACGTCGCCCAGAACGTCGGCTACGGGCTGCGCCAGCGGAAGGTGCCGCGCCAGGAGGAACGGCGGCGGGCGAGCGAGGCCCTCGAGCTGGTCCGGCTCTCCGGCTACGAACGGCGGCGGACGTGGGAGCTGTCCGGCGGCCAGCAGCAGCGCGTCGCCCTGGCCCGGGCACTCGTCAACCATCCCTCGGTGCTGCTCCTGGACGAGCCGCTCGGGGCGCTCGACCTCAAGCTCCGCAAGGAGATGCAGCTCGAGCTCAAGGCCCTCCAGCAGGAGGTCGGGATCACGTTCGTCTACGTGACCCACGACCAGGAGGAGGCCCTCACGATGAGCGACGTCATCGTCGTCATGCGCGATGGGCTGATCCAGCAGATGGGCAACCCCACCGAGCTCTACGAGCGGCCGGTGAACAAGTTCGTCGCGAACTTCATCGGGACGTCGAACCCGCTCCAGGGCCGCGTCGTCGAGTTCGACGTGGCGACCCGCCGCGCCCGCGTCGAGACCGACAGCGGGCTGACGCTCGACGGCGCCGTCACCGACCCTGCGGCCGTGCCGTCGGCCGGTACGAGCGTCACGGTTGCGGTCCGACCGGAACGTCTGCGGGTCGAGCCGGCCGGTACCGAGCCCGCGTCGGACGGCACCGGCTGGACAGAGGTGACCGGCCGCATCCACCAGGGGACGTACCTCGGCGACCAGACCGAGTACCGCATCACGACCGACCGCGCCGGTGAGCTCGTCGCTCGCCGGCAGAATGCACTGGGGGCAGGCACCGCGCAGGGACTGGGACCGGGCGATCCGGTCGTGGTCCGCTGGCACGAGGAGGCGAATCTCATCCTCGTCGGGTGAGATTCGAACAGCCCGGGGTCACCCGGGAGGAGGAGCGCGACGTGGCAGATCAGGACCTCAACCGACTCCTGGCGCGGATGGCGCGGACGAAGGTCAACCGACGCAGCTTCCTGGCTGCCTCGGGCCTGACCGGGACCGCCGCCTTCCTCGCCGCCTGTACCGGAGGGGGCGGCGCGACCAATCCGCCGGCCTCGGGCGGCACCGGCGCGAGCGCGACGCCGGGCGGCGGCTCGGCCGCTCCGAGCGCCGGACCGGTCGAGAGCGAGCTGTTCATCTACAACTGGTCGGACTACATCGCCCCCGAGAACATCGAGGCGTTCCAGGCGACGCACAACACGACGATCACCTACGACACCTTTGCCAACAACGAGGAGCTCCTCGCGAAGCTGCAGGCCGGCGGCAGCGGCTATGACATCGCCTGCCCGACGGCCGAGTTCCTGCCGGCGATGATCGAGGACGGCTTCATCGAGAAGCTCGACATGAGCCGGATCCCGAACATGCAGTACATGGATCCCGCGCTGCTGAGCCAGAAGTGGGATCCCAACAACGAGTACCACGTCCCGAAGGACTTCGGCACGACCGGCATCCTCGTTCGCAAGAAGATCGTGACCGAACCGCTCGAGTCGTGGGAGGACTTCTTCAATCTCGCGACCGGCAAGTACAGCGGCCGGGTCGTCCTCGTCGACAGCCTCGGCGACGTCCTGACGATGCCGCTCAAGATGCTCGGCTACTCGCTCAACGAGACCGATCCGGCCAGGCTCGCGGAGGCGAAGCAGGTCCTGACCGACCTCGCCCCGCACGTCCTGGCCCTCGACTCCGACACGTACCAGGACAAGCTGGCCACCGAAGAGGCGGTCCTCTGCCTCGGCTGGACCGGTCCGCTGCTCGAGCTGCGCGACAACCCCGAGACGGCCGACACCGAGTACATCGTCCCGAGCGAGGGCTCGCTCTTCTGGCTCGACGTCTGGGTCAAGCTGATGGACGCGCCGCATCCGAACGGCTCGTACGAGTGGCTCAACTGGATCCACGAGCCGGAGGTCCAAGCGGCCGAGACCGAATACAACGGCTACGCGACCCCGAACCTCGAGGCCAAGAAGCTGGTCTCGGAGGAGCTGCTCAACGACCCGGCGATCTTCCCGCCCGAGGACGTCATGCCGAACCTCGAGGGCGCCGACCCGGACCAGACCGACAATCCCGACCGGCTTGCGCTCTGGGCCGACTTCAAGTCGGCGATCGGCTGACGGCCGCGAGGCGCGATCGAACGAGCTGACGATGCGATGACGGCGGCGGCGACGCCCCGCCAGGAGGGCTCGGGCCGCTCCGCGCTGGCGACGGGCCTGCTTGTCCTGCCGGCGGCGGTCTGGTACATCCTGCTGCTCGTCGCCCCGCTGGTCATCGTCGTCGTCTTCAGCCTCGGCGAGAAGGCCCGCAACGGCGGCTACACGCCGGCCCTCACGCTCGACAACTACGGCCAGGTCCTGACCCGGCCCGATCCCTTCATCGACAGCCTGCGGCTGGCGACGATCGGGACGATCCTGACTCTGCTCATCGCCCTGCCGCTCGCCTACTTCATCGCGACGCGGGCCGGCCGCCACAAGGGCCTGCTCGTCCTGCTCCTCGTGATCCCGTTCTGGACGAGCTTCCTGATCCGGGCCTACTCGTGGCTGATCATCCTCGGGCCGCGCGGCGCGGCCGGCTTCATCGGCGACATGATCGGCGACCCGGCATTCCGGATCCTCGGCACCGACGTCGGGGTGATGATCGGGATGACCTACGGGTACCTGCCGCTCATGATCTTCCCGCTCTACGTGACGCTCGAGCGGATGGATCGCTCGCTCGTCGAGGCCTCGAAGGACCTCGGGGCGGGCCGCTGGGCGACGTTCCGCCAGATCACCCTGCCGATCATCCTGCCCGGCGTCATCACCGGCAGCATCCTCGTCTTCATTCCGATGATGGGCGAGTACGTCATCCCGGCGATCCTCGGCTACGGCCGGACGTTCCTCATCGGAAACGCCCTCGTCCTCGACTTCCTCGAGGCCCGCCACTGGCCGGCCGGTTCGGCGAAGGCCGTCGGCCTCATCGCGGTGATGATGGTCTCGATCACCCTCTACCTCTGGTTCCTGAACCGGGGTCGCAGGACCCGCGAGGTCAGCGTCCTGTGAGCGATCGATGAGCGCCCCGGCGATTCCGGCTGTCCCGTCGGCCCAGGTCCGAGCCGGGCGCTCGTGGCCGCGTGCCGGCTTCGGCGGCCTCGTCGAGACGGCGTTCCGGGCCCACGCGATCCTCGTGTATGCGTTCCTCTACCTGCCGATCATCGTCGTCATCGTCTTCGCCTTCAACGCGAACCGCCTGGCGACGATCTGGACCGGCTTCTCGACCGATTGGTTCGGCGTCGCCCTCGGCAACGGGGTGATCCAGAAGGCGATCCAGAACAGCCTGATCGTGGCGTTCTTCAATGCGATCCTCGCGACGACCTTCGGGACGATGGCGGCCCTCGGCCTGCAGCGGGTCCCGCGCCGCCTCCGGATGGGCTTCGACGTGTTGACGTACGTCAGCATCATCGTTCCCGAGATCGTCATCGCCCTGGCGACGCTCGTCTTCTTCGCGACGGCGTTCGACTTCATCAACCCGGTCCTGGCGGCGGCGTCCGACGGCGGGGCGGCGATCAAGCTCGGGTTCGGGCACGCGACGATCGTGGCGGCCCACGTCCTGTTCAACACGAGCCTCGTCCTGCTCCTTGTCCGGGCCCGCCTCTCGGGCATGGACCGGACCCATGTGGAGGCCAGCTACGACCTCTTCGCGACGCCGTGGCGGACCTTCGTCCAGATCACGTTGCCGCAGCTCCTGCCGGCGATCGTCGCCGGCTTCCTGCTCGCGTTCACGTTCAGCTTCGACGACTACGTCATCACGTCGTTCGTGTCGGGCCCGGGCTCGTCCACGCTCCCGCTCTACGTCTTCGGTCAGGTCAAGCGCGGCGTGTCCCCCGAGACGAACGCGGTCGCGGCGATGATCTTCGCGTTCACGATCGGGACGCTGCTGATCGGGCAGCTCATCCTGGCCCGGCATGCGCGGCGGACCGGCTCGCGCGGCTCCGACGCGTCGGTCGCGGGAATGATCACCGAGGCCCGCTGAGAGTCCAAACCACCGGCTCCACGATTCTGGCCGCGGGCCCCCCGACGGCCGGTCGCGGTCGGGCGGGAGGCATCGGCGCTCCCGCGGCGACGAGCCTACGCTGCGCTGATCGGCTCGGGCTGCGTGATCCCGGCCTCGGACGCCAGGAGCGCCGCCTTGTCGGTCCGCTCCCACGGCAGGTCGAGGTCGGGCCGTCCGAAGTGGCCGTACGCGGCGGTCTGGCGGTAGATGGGGCGGCGCAGGTCGAGCGCGGCGATGATCGACGCCGGCCGGAGGTCGAAGTGGCGCTCGATCAGCGCCTGGATCTCGGCGTCGTCGATCCGGCCCGTCCCGAACGAGTCGACCGTGAAGCTGATCGGCCGGGCGATCCCGATGCCGTAGGCCACCTCGACCTCGAAGCGGTCGGCGAGGCCGGCCGCCACGACGTTCTTCGCGACCCAGCGGGCGGCATAGGCGGCCGACCGGTCGACCTTCGTCGGATCCTTGCCCGAGAACGCGCCGCCGCCATGGCGAGCCATCCCGCCGTAGCTGTCGACGATGATCTTGCGGCCGGTGAGCCCCGCGTCGCCCATCGGCCCGCCGGTCACGAAGCGACCGGTCGGGTTCACGTGCATGACCGGGTCGGTCGCTCGCAGGTCGTGCGGGATCGTCGGCAGGATGACGGTCTCGACGACGTCGCCGCGCAGTCGCTCGGAGCGGACGTCCGGATCGTGCTGGGCGGAGACGACGACCGTCCGGACCCGCTTCGGGACGCCGCGCTCGTATTCGACCGTGACCTGAGTCTTGCCGTCGGGCCGGAGGTACGGCAGCTGGCCCGACTTGCGGACCTCGGCCAGCCGCCGGGCCATGCGGTGGGCGAGGGCGATCGGAAGCGGCATGAGCTCGGGCGTCTCGCGGCAGGCGAACCCGAACATCATCCCCTGGTCGCCCGCGCCGAGCTCGTGGGGATGGGCATCCTCGCGAACCTCGAGGGCGGCGTCGACGCCCTGGGCGATGTCGGGCGACTGCTCCTTGATCGAGACCATGGTCCCGCAGGTCAGGTAGTCGAAGCCGTAGTCGGCCTTCGTGTAGCCGATGTCGCGGACTGTGTCGCGGACGACCGCCTGGAAGTCGACGTAGGTCGAGGTCGAGATCTCGCCGAGGACGATCACGAGCCCGGTCGTCGTCGCGGTCTCGCATGCGACCCGCGCGTCCGGGTCCTCGGCGATGATCGCGTCGAGGATCGCGTCGGAGACCTGGTCGCACATCTTGTCCGGATGGCCCTCGGTCACCGACTCGGACGTGAAGAGATAGTGCTCCGCGTCGACGATGCTCATGGTGCTCCCCTGCGGAAATCCCGGGCGAGGGTACCACGGTCGCGTCCGCCGACCCGATAGCGCCCGGGGCGAGCCCCGGGCGGACCGGTGGTGACCGCGGGCACCGGACGGCCGAGCCGCCGAGCGGGCGGACGATCGGGGGATGCCCGGGACGGTCGCGGGCGGGGACGATCCTTGGCGCAGTGGAAATCGACCGACCCGGCGCGGGTCTGCCCGCCGATCGCCGACCGGCCCGCCTCCGCGCCACGACCCGAGCGCGCCTGGGGACCGCGATCGCCCTCGCGATCGCGGTCCTGTCCTGGGCGGCCGCCCCGACGCTCGCCGCCGATCCGGGGCGAGGAAGCGGCGTCCCGACCCGGACCTCCACGACCGCGACGACCGTCACCCGGACCGTCGACCTGTCGCGGACGACCGCCCACGTCCTCCAGTACACCTCGTACTGGTGCGTGCCGGCCGCAGCCCAGACGATGATCAACATCGTCACCGGCCGCTCGGATCGGACCTACGCCACCCAGTCCCGGCTCTACGCCGAGCTGCAGAAGGCGAATCTCTACGACTACACGACGAAGGGCAACGACGTCCGCGGCTGGGCCAGGGTCCTGTCCGCCCGCCTGCCCGCCGGCATGGGCTACGCCGACGTCAGCTTCACCTCGCGCGGCGCGGCGTACGGCGCGATCGTCGACGCGATGGATCGGACGAAGCGCCCGGTCGGGATCGTCGTCGGCGCCGGCAGCCACGCCTGGACGGTCGTCGGATTCACCGTCCGCGAGACGACCGGGTCGACGCCTTCGCGGACGATCCTCGGCTTCACCGTCGTCGGTCCCCTCGGCTCGCCGCGCGATCCGTGGCCGAAGAAGTACCTCACGGTCGACCAGCTCGCGAGCCACTTCACCCGCTACCACGAGTCGCAGCGGGCGGTCGTCTGGGAGGGCAAGTTCGTCATCGTCGCGCCGGTCGCCGCGGACGGGTCGGTGATCGTCAGACGGTAGCCGGGGCCCGGCGTCCTGCACGCGGGTCTATCCTCCGCACGTGGTCGCCAGCTCCTCGCCTGCCGCCCTCGACCCCGAACCGCTCGACGCCGCCGACCCCCTGGCCGGCTTCCGCGAGAAGTTCGCCTTCGCGGAGCCGGATCTCGTCTACCTCGACGGCAACTCGCTGGGGCGCCTGCCCCGGGCGACCGTCGGGCGGTTGCGGCGGGTCGTCGACGAGGAGTGGGGCCGCGAGCTGATCCGGGGCTGGGACCACTGGCTCGACGAGCCGGAGCGGGTCGGCGACCGGCTGGCCGCTGCGGCCCTCGGAGCGCGTCCGGGCGAGGTCGTCGTCAGCGATTCGACCACGGTCAACTTCTACAAACTGGCGGCGGCCGCGATCGAGGCTCGACCGGGCCGGCGGCTCATCATCACGGACCGGGCCAACTTCCCGACCGACCGCTACGTCCTCGAGGGCCTGGCGGCCCGCCACGATCTCGAGATCGCCTGGCTCGAGCCCGATCCCGTCGCGGGCCCGCTCGTGAGCGACGTCGCGGCGGCGATCGCCGGCAGGGCCGACGACGTGGCCCTCGTCACGCTCAGCCACGTCAACTACCGGTCCGCCGCGATCGCCGACATGGCGGCGATCACCGCCCTCGCTCACGACGCGGGCGCCCTTTCTCTCTGGGACCTCAGCCACGCGGCTGGAGCGATCGAGGTCGAACTCGAGGGGACCGGCGTCGACCTCGCCGTGGGCTGCACCTACAAGTACCTCAACGGCGGCCCCGGGGCCCCGGCCTGGCTGTACGTCCGACGCTCCCTCCAGGGGTCGCTGCGCAACCCGATCCAGGGCTGGTTCGGCCAGCGCGACCAGTTCGCGATGGGCCAGGGCTACGATCCCGAACCGGGTATCCGGGCCTGGCTGACGGGAACGCCGGCGATCCCGGCGATCGCCGCGGTCGACGTCGGGGTGGCCCTCGTCGAGGAGGCCGGGATCGGCCGGATCGCAGCCAAGGGCCGGGCCCTCACCGACTATGCGGTGGCGCTGTTCGACGCCTGGCTCGAGCCGCTCGGGTTCGAGCTCGGCAGCCCGCGCGACCCGGCCCGCCGGGGCGCTCACGTCGCCGTCCGGCGCGCCGACGCCCGGGAACTGACGTCCGGGCTGATCGCCGCCGGCGTGGTCCCAGACTTCCGCGCGCCGGACTCGATCCGCCTCGGACTTTCGCCGCTCACGACGAGCTTCGCCGACGTGCGGCGGGGCCTGGAGCGCATTCGCGACCGTGCGAGGCGATCGGCCGGCGTTCCGGGCCCGCGGGACGCGACGACGATCGAACGCCGGCGGCGTACGGTCCGACGGTGAACGGGCGCAGGCTCCTCGCGATGCTCCTCGCCGCCGCCTGTCTCGGTGTTTCCGCGCCGCCGGCCGCCGGCCGCGAGCCGGTCGTCGGCGGAAGCGTCCATTGGACGCCCCTCGACCCCGCCGACATCCACTCACGGGCAACGCTCGCTCCGTTCGCCCCGCTGGCGCCACGGCCGTTCC
>DASTVH010000258.1:0-4343 GCA_035759195.1 Candidatus Limnocylindrales bacterium | reverse complement strand
ACCCGCTCGAGGAGCTCGAGGTCGTCTGCTCCGTCGACGAGCTGCGCGGGATGCAGGGCGCGATCCGCGACATCTACGTCGACTCGACCGTCGCGGACTACATCGTCCGGCTCGTGAACGGCACCCGCAACCACCCGGACGTCTATCTCGGTGCGTCGCCGCGAGGTTCGATCGCGCTCTACCGGGCCGGCCAGGCGCTCGCCGGGCTGCTCGGCCGCGACTACGTGATCCCCGACGACATCAAGTCCCTGGCGGAGCCGGCCCTGGCCCACCGCCTCATCATCAAGACGAGCGCCTCGATCCACGACGTCCAGTCGGCCAACGTCGTCCGCGAGCTCCTCGACAGCACCCCGATCGACGGCATCCGCCCGACCGGCGGCCCGGACGGCCCGCGGGCGATCCGGCCGACGCAGCAGGGCGCCACGAGCGCCTGAACGTGAGGGGCGAACCGACGGACGCGGCCGGTCGGACGAGGCTCTGGTGATGCGGCGGCTTCAGCTCCTCGCGATCGCCGCGGTGCTGCTCGTCGCCGCCTTCTCGACCGGCCTCGAGTTCCTCTTCTACCTCGTCTACCTGGCGATCATCGTGATCGGCGGGTCCTACGTCGTGACCCGCCTCGGCCTGTCCGACCTCGAGGCCGGCTACGCGGTCAGTCAGCTCAACGGCCATGTCGGCGACCGCGTCCGAGTGACGTACACCCTGCGCAACACGAGCCGGATCCCCAAGCCGTGGCTCGAGGTCCACAACCCGACGACGCTGCCCGGCGGCCTGCCCGGCCGGGCGATCCCCCTCTGGTCGCGAGCCGAGCGCTCGTGGCTCGTCCGGGTGCCGCTCATCCGGCGCGGCCACTTCCGGATCGAGCCGCTCCAGATCCGGACCGGCGACCCGTTCGGCTTCTTCGAGGCCTCGGCCTCGGTCGGCCAGGGCGTCACGGTCGTCGTCTACCCCCGGATCGAGCCGATCCCCCTCTGGCGACTGCCGGCGGCCAACGTCGAGGGCAGCCAGTCGACGCCCGAGCGGACGCTCCAGACGACGCCGCTCGCGACGACCGTCCGGCCGTGGGCGCCCGGCGACAGCTTCAACCGGATCCACTGGCGGGCCACCGCCCGACACGGCGAGATCCAGGTCAAGGAGTTCGAGCTCGAGCAGACCGCCGACGCCTGGATCGTCCTGGACCTCGATCGATCGGTCCAGGCCGGTCGCGGCGACGAGTCGACCGTCGAGGCGGCCGTCCGCGTCGCCGCCGCCGTCGCCGACAAGGGGATCCACGAGAACCGGGCGGTGGGGCTCACGGTGAATGCCCACCGCACGGCCGTCCTGCCGGCCGACCGCGGCAGCCGCCAGCATCTCAAGATCATGCAGCTCCTCGCCGCGGTGGACGGCGACGGCTCGTCGCCGCTCGTCGAGACGCTCGTGACGACGGCCAGTCGCCTTCGCCGGGGGATGACCGCGGTCGTCATCACCGCCTCGACCGACGTGACCTGGATCCGGCCGATCGCCGCCCTTCGCGGGCGCGGGATCGCGACGGTGGTCGTGACGATCGATGCGCCCGCGTTCGACCGGGTCGCCCGCCTCGAGCGGGAGCGCCTCGGCGAGCTCGTCCCCGCCCTCGACCCGGCAGTCGAGGAGCAGCGGGCCCAGCGGGCGCGGGCGCTCCGCCACGCGCTCGCCGAGTTCGAGCTGCGCGTGTACACGGTCCTGCCCGGGCAGGCCCTCGGGGCGGCCCTCTCGTGATCGAGCGTCTGCGGACACGGCGCCTTCCGTTCGGCCCCGAGGAGGGCTGGCTCAGCCTCGTCTTCGTCACGGTCATGGCGGCGACCGTCGCCTGGTCGATCGACGACGCCGGCGTCGTCCTCGGCCGGGCCGAGTGGACCGACTTCCTCCTCTGGGCGGCGGTCTGCGGCGTCGCCATCGCGTTCGTCGGCGCCAAGGTCGGCTGGAACCGCTGGATCGCCCACGTCGTCGGCGCGACGTTCGCCGCGCTGATCGTGCCGCTCCTCGTCGGCGGCGTGCTCGTCGACGACGCCGACCTTGCCGGACGATTCGGGGCGACGGCCGGGGCGTCCTTCCGGGCCTGGTCCGACCTCGTGCTCGACAACCAGCAGGTGACGCGCGAGACCGGCCACTACCTGCTGGTGCTGGGGCTCCTCGTGTGGGGAACGGCGCAGTTCGCCTCGTTCGCCGTGTTCCGCTACCGGCGACCGCTCAGCGCCGTCGTCGTGACCGGCGCGCTCCTCGTGGGCAACATGTCGGCCACGGTTCGCCCCCAGCTCGGCTACCTGATGCTCTTCAGCATTGCGAGCCTGTTCCTCCTCATCCGGCTCCACGCCCTCGACGAACAGTCGACCTGGCTGCGTCGCCGGATCGGCGACCCCAGCGCGGTCGGCTCGCTCTACCTGCGGGGCGGCACGGTGTTCATCATCGTCGCCGTCCTCGGCTCGCTGACGCTGACCGCGACCGCCCGCTCGGCGCCGCTGGCCGGCGCCTGGGAGGATCTGAAGCCCTGGCTCATCGACCTGAGCGGGACGATCCAGCGGTTCCTGCCGGCGGGGCCCGACACGCGTGGCATCGGGGTCGTCCAGTTCGGACCGAGTGCGGTCATCCAGAACTTCTGGTCGACGAACGAAGGTGTCGCGGTCACGATCCAGCGGCCGATCGGCGACGACACGAACTACTACTGGCGGGCGGTCGCCTACGACGAGTTCAACCTCTATGGCTGGGACTGGAGTGACGGCACGACCCAGGTACCGCGCGTCGCCGGCGAGGAGCTCCTGACGGGAACGCTCGATGAGCCGCCGGCAGAGGGCGGCACCGAGGTGACGTTCACCGTCACGCCCGACAGCTACCCCAGCAGCTGGATCCTCAGCCCGCTTGCACCGGTCGCCGTCGACCGCGACGCGCGGCTCCTCGCCCTCGGCGAGAACGGGTTCTTCAAGGCCGTCCAGATCGGCAGCGGCTCGACGTACACCCTCACCGCCAAGGTCCCGCTCTTCGGCGACGTGCCGGGGGGCATCACCGAGAACCTGCTTCGGGTCGCGGGCACGGCCTATCCGGAGGCGATCACCTCGCGCTATCTCCAGAAGCCCGAGGGCGTCATCGGTCCCGAGTCCCGGGAGGTGCTCGACGACGTCCTGCTCCGGATCGAGGCCGACCCGACGATCACCGACAACCCGTACGACGTCGCGCGCATGCTCGTCCGCGAGCTCCACTCGAACCGGTTCCGGTACGACCCAAACGTGCTCGACGTCGACTGCGGCGACCGCGGCCGCGTCGAGTGCTTCGCGTGGTCCCGCCAGGGCTACTGCCAGCACTACGCGTCGCTCATGGCGATGCTCCTCCGCGAGCACGGCATCCCGGCTCGTTACGTCCAGGGCTTCCTGCCCGGCACGCTCGACGACGAGACCGGCATCGAGACGATCCTCAACTCGAGCGCCCACGCGTGGGTCGAGGTCTGGTTCCCCGGCCACGGCTGGGTCCTCTTCGACCCGACGGGCGGCGGGGTCGCGAATCCGGAGCCCCTTCCCTCCGGCCGGCCCGTCGCCAGCGCGCCGCCGACCGCGAGCCCGAGCTTCTCGTCCGGTGGCATCCCGCGCGACGAGGACGGCCCGAACCCGCGGCGCTCGTTCGGCACCGCCGGCGGGGCGCCCGCCGGCGGCCGCGGCCCCGGAGCCGGCCCGTTCGTGGTCGTCGGCCTGATCCTGGCCGCCGCCGCGCTCCTCGTCGCCTTCGCGATCTGGCGCCGCGGTCCACGCGGACCGGTCACGCCGGACATCGCCTGGTCGGGCGTCGCCCGCCTCGCCGGCCGCTTCGGGTTCGGGCCGCGCCCGACGCAGACGGCCTACGAATACGCCGCCTCGCTGGGCGATCTCATGCCGGCGGTCCGGCCCGAGCTCCACACGGTCGCGGCGGCGAAGGTCGAGGTGGCGTACGGGGGACGGACGCTCGGCGCGGAACGGATCGCGGCCTTGCGCGAGTCCTACCGCCGGCTGCGGGTCGCGCTCCTCAGGCTGCTCTTCCGGCGACGCGGCCGCGGCAGGCGCTGATCAGAGGGCGCCGGATCGCTGCCGCTCGCGGGTCGCGGCCTTCGCCGCCTCGTCGAGGAGCGGAGCGAGGTGCTCGGTCAGGTTCATCGCCCGCACGACCGGCCGGCCGGCCCGGAACTCGATCACGCCGATCCCGCACAGGTCGAACGACCACATCCAGAAGCGCTCGAGCGGCAGTTCGAACAGGCTCAGCAGCAGCACCTTGAAGATGCCGTCGTGGCCGACGACGATCGACCACGGCTGCTCCGGCGGTGGGTCGCGGTAGCCCTCGACCTGGGGTCGGTCGAGCGTGCCCGGCAC
>DASTVH010000257.1:0-7855 GCA_035759195.1 Candidatus Limnocylindrales bacterium | reverse complement strand
GATCAACTCGGCGATCGAGGTCGACCTGACCGGGCAGGTCGTGGCGGACTCGATCGGGACGTCGCTCTATTCGGGCGTCGGCGGGCAGATGGACTTCATGCGGGGGGCCGCCCTGGCCGCCGAGGGACGGGCGATCATCGCCCTGCCGTCCACCGCGTCCGACGGCACGGTCTCGCGGATCGTCACCTCGATCAAGGAGGGCGCCGGCGTCGTGACGACGCGGGCCCACGTCCGGACCGTCGTCACCGAGTACGGCGTCGCCGAGCTGTTCGGCAAGAGCGTCCACGAGCGGTGCGAGGCCCTGATCCGGATCGCCCATCCGGATTTCCGCGATGCGCTCCGGGCGGACGCGCGGCGGATCCACATGGCCTGAGCGGCTTCGCAGTCGACGCCGCGCCGGGGGAGTGCCCCGGCGGGCGGGCGGAGGGGCGAACGGGGTGTCCCGTGCTCCGGCGGGCGGCTGCCCGCAGGATGCGGTCGAGGGAGGTCAGGCCGCGCGAGCCGGGCCCGCCGCCACCTGGACGACCGCCTCGATGACGCCCGCGGACGGCGTCGTGAACGTCAGCGGCCGGCGGAGCGACTGGAGCAGCCGGATGATGCCGGCGTTGTCCGAGAGCATCGTCGCGCGCAGCCAGCGGATCCCGTGGCGCTCGGCCCAGCCGAGGCTCGCCGCGGTCAGCGCCCGCCCGATGCCGCGGCCCTGCACGCGGTCCGCCACCGCGACCGCCATCTCGACGACGCCCGGCTCGCACGGCTCGAGGCAGATGTGGCCGACGATCTCCGGCGCGTCGGACCGCGGCATCGCCTCGCCGGGCTCGGCGACCGCCACGAAGCCCTCGCGATGGTCGTGGTCGGCCCGGCAGAAGCGGTTCGCGTCGCGCTCCCCGACCCGGGCGCCCATCGACATCAGGCGGCGATAGCGGCTTTCGGGCGAAAGGCCCTCGTAGAAGGCGCGCAGGGCGGCGGCGTCGCCGGGTTCGACGGGCCGAATCGTCACCGCGGGCAGCAAACGCGGCCGTGAATCGATCGGAAGCACGTCCGTCAGTCCTCGGGAACCTCGTCCGGGCGGACGATCAGGACCGGGCACGGCGCGCTCCTCAGGACGTGGTCCGACGTGCTGCCGAGGAGGAGCCTTGTGACGCGGGGCCGCTGGTTCGAGCCCAGGATGATGAAGTCGGCGCCCTCCGCCTCGGCCGCGGCCACGACCGACGGCCCCGGCTCGCCCTGCCACACGAGGAAGGCGGCGGCCACGCCGGCGGCTCGGGCCCTGTCGGCGATGTCCCGCGCGCCGCGCTCGCGGCGCTCCCGGATCTGGTCGATTCGCGCGCCGAACGGCGTACCGCGGCCCGGTTCGAGCACGCTCACGACGAGGAGGCTGCCGCGCAGGTCGCGGGCCAGCTCGATCGCCGCATCGGTCGCGGCGGCCGAGGCCGGTCCGAGGTCGGTCGCGAGCAGGACGCGCGGGACGCGACGGGAGCCGGGCAGCATCGTAGGGCCTGGAGGGGCCTGTTCGGCGAGCGCGGTCGAGGTCGACATCGTGCTCGAAGCGTGGGCCCGCCGCGGGCCGGGGCCCATGGGGCGTCCGGCACGTTCTCGCGGGGCCATCGGTCACGTCGAGAGGCCGGCCTCTTGTACGCTCTCGGCATGACATCCCTGCGCGCGCTCGCCGAACCGGCACTCGAGGCGCTCGACGCGGCAAACCGGGCGATCGCCGGCCTCCAGCCGGTCGAGTCGGTCCTCCAGCTCATCGTCGATCGAGTGCGCTCGCTCGTCGACGCCGAATACGCGGCGCTCGGCCTGTTCGACAGGCACGGCCGCATCGAGCGGTTCGTCACCGTCGGGATCGACGACGAGACCCGCCGCCGGCTCGGTGCGCCGCCCCAGGGCCACGGGCTGCTGGGGCTCATCGTCCGCGACAACCGGGCGATCCGGATCCCGGACATCGCGGCCCATCCGGACAGCTACGGGTTCCCCGAGCACCATCCTCCCATGACAAGCCTGCTCGGTGTGCCCGTGACGATCGAGGGCCGCTCCGTCGGCAACCTCTACCTCACGAACAAGCGCGGCGCACCGGAGTTCAGCGAGGCCGACCAGCACCTCGTCGAGGCGTTCGCCCTCCATGCCGGCATCGCGATCGCCAACGCCCGGATGCACGAGCAGGTCCGAGCCCTCACGGTCATCGAGGAGCGCGAGCGAATCGGCCGCGACATCCACGACGGGATCATCCAGGCGCTCTACGGGATCGGCCTCTCGCTCGAGGACGTCCCCGAGCTGATGAGCGAGGACGGCCAGGAGGCGGCGTCCCGCGTCGAGCGGGCGATCGATTCGATTCACGTCGCGATCCGCGACCTGCGGACGTTCGTCTTCGGCCTCCGCCCGGAGCTCGTCGAGGGCTCGTCGCTGATCGGCGGTCTGGCCGCCCTGGCCGAGGCGTTCCGGCACAACACGCTGATCGAGCCCCACGTCAGCTGGCCGGCCGATCTCGTCGAGCCGTCACCCGACGTGGTCGTGGAGCTGCTGGCGATCGGCAGCGAGGCCTTGAGCAACATCGCCCGCCACGCCCGCGCCACGAACGTCACGATCGAGGTGCGCCGCGAGCCGTCGACGCTGGTCCTCGAGGTCACCGACGACGGCATCGGTCTCGGGGACACGGAGATCCGCCATCCCGGGCATCATGGACTCGCGAACATGCGCGAGCGCGCAACCCACGTCGGCGGCCGGCTCGAGGTGGTACGCGCCGAACCGAAAGGAACCAGGGTCACCGTCCACATCCCGGACGTGCCGCCAGCGGAGATGCCCCAGTCATGACCGAACGTTCTGTCGCCTCGCCGATCCGGCTGCTCGTCGTCGACGACCACGAGGTCGTGCGACAGGGACTGGTCTCCCTCTTCGACCGGCGGCCCGGATTCCAGGTCGTCGGTGAGGCCGGGCTGGCCGCCGAGGCGGTGGAGCAGGCGCGGACACTCCAGCCGGACGTCGTGATCATGGACGTGCGACTGCCCGACGGCTCGGGGATCGAGGCGTGCCGGGAGATCCGCTCGGAGCTTCCGGCGACGCGGGTGATCATGCTGACGAGTTATCCCGACGAGGAGGCCGTCCTGTCGGCGATCATCGCCGGCGCGAGCGGCTACCTCCTCAAGCAGGTCCGCGCGCGGGACCTCGTGGCCGCGTTGGAGGCCGTCGGTCGGGGCGAATCGCTGCTCGACCCCGCGGTCACCGAGAAGGTGCTCGATCGGGTTCGCAGGATCGCCGCGAACGACCAGCCCGACGAGCTTGCGGCCCTGACTCCCCAGGAGCGCAAGATCCTCATGCTCGTCGCCGAGGGCAAGACGAACAAGGAGATCGCGGGCGAGGTGTTCCTGTCGGACAAGACCGTCAAGAACTACGTCAGCTCGATCCTGTCGAAGCTGAACCTTGAGCGGCGGGCGCAGGCTGCCGCGTTCGTCGCGAAGCACCGCCTGCCCGGCTCCGAGTAGGGGAGGGCCGGCCGGCGGGCCGGCGCCGTCGCGGGGTCGCCTCGCCGCCGCTCTCGGCGGTCCTTGTACCGCCACGCGAACCAACCGACCGCCGGCGAGGCCCGCGCCGGTCCCTGTACCGCCACCCGAACCTAGCGACCGTTGGCGAGGTTCCCGCCGGTCCCCTGTACCGCCACCCGAACCTAGCGACCGTTGGCGAGGTTCCCGCCGGTCCCCTGTGCCGCCACCCGAACCTAGCGACCGTTGGCGAGGCGGGTTGACCCGACTCGCGGCTCAGGATCGTCGGAATCGTGAAGGGCTTCGCGCCATCGGGGTCGATTGAGCGGTCGTTCGTGGTGGCTGCCGGTGCCTCCGAGTCGCGAGGCGACGCAGCAGCCGAGCGGGCGACCCAGCAACTGAACGGGCGATTCGGCCGGTGGCTCAACGCGGCTCGAGATGGGCGCCCCCGTTCCAGAGCTCGATGACGCGCCGCTCCCGCTCCCAGCCCAGGCGCGAGACCGTCGCGGTCGAGAGCTCGAACAGCGCGCCGGCCGCGGGTTCGAGACCGAGCCACCGGGCCGCGAGGATCCGGAGGCAGTGGCCGTGGCCGAAGACCGCGACCTCGCCGTCGGCCTGCAGCGCCCGCTCGATCACCCGGTCCACCCGCCGCCCGACGTCCTCGACCGTCTCTCCGCCCGGGACCGGGCCGCCCCAGACCGTCCAGCCCGGCCGGGTCTGCCGGATCTCGTCGGTCGTGCGCCCCTCGATCTCGCCGTAGTCCCACTCGCGCAGGTCAGGGTCGATCTGGGCATGCTCCCCGAGCCCCACGGCGCGACAGGTGTCGAGCGCCCGCGAGAGCGGGCTGGACAGGACGAGCGAGAACGTGTGCCCGGCCAGCCGGGCGGCGAGCAGGCCGGCCTGGCGGCGACCGGCGTCGTTGAGCGGCACGTCGGTCCAGCCGGTGTGCTGGCCGCTCTCCGACCATTCGGTCTGGCCGTGGCGGACGAGGATCAGCGTCGGGCCGGCCGGCACGCGCTGCACCGGCACGGGCGGTGCCGGCACCTGCTTCGGCCTCACGACGCCGGTCCGACCTGCGCGGTCGGCCGGACGCGGTCGGCCGCGTCGGCCTCGAAGAACGGCCGCGGCCGCCACCCGAACAGCCAGGCGAGGAAGACGGCCGGGACCTGGGCGATCCGCGTGTTGTGGCGGTACACCTGGTCGTTGTAGAGCTCACGGCGATCGGCGATCAGGCTCTCGAGGCGCTCGATCTCCTCCTGGAGGGCCAGGACGTTGGCCGCGGAGCGCACCTCCGGGTAGCGCTCGACGACGGCAAAGAGCGAGCGCACAGCAGACGTCGTCGCGGCGGAGGCGGCCGCCTGCTCCGGGATCGGCGCGTCCGGCGAATAGGCCGCGCGGGCCCGGGTCACCTCGGTCAGGACGTCCTGCTCCCAGGCCATGAGGTCGCGGACCGCCTCGACGAGGTTGGGCAGCTGGTCGAAGCGCTGCTTCAGCGCGACGTCGATGTTGGCCCACGCCTTGTCGATGCGGAGGCGCAGGGCGACGACCGCGTTGTACGTCGAGAGGACGAGGAAGGCGATCACGAGGACGACGAGGGCGACGGCGAAGACCGCGGCAAGTTCGGTCGGGGTCATCCGGCGTTTCCCCCGCCAACGGCGATCGCCAGCCACATCGCCGACGCGATCGCGATCACGGCCCCGACCAGGCCGGCGAGGAACGCCCGTTCGTGGCGCCCTGCGGCCGCCTCCGGCGGTCCGGCCGCCACGACGAGCGGCACGTCCGGCGCGGCGGCGACGACGAGCGTGTCGGGCGCGATTTCGAATGTCCGGGCGAAGCGTTCGGCGTCGGCCGCTCCGGCCAGGGCCGGCTCGTGGGCCTCCTCGTGGAGCTCCGGTTCGCGAACAGGCCGACCGATCCCGAAGCCCGGGATGGCGGCGTTGCCCCAGGCGACCGCCGGGTCGTCGTGGAGCCGGCCGGCCGCTCGCGCCGCCGCCAGGTCGGCGGCGATCTCGGGGTCGCCGAGGAGGGGGTCGCCCTCCTCGAGGTGGTCGGCCCATTCCGGGTCGTCGAGCTGGTCGAAGGGCAGCGCCCGACCGAGGACGGTCACGATCTCTCCAGGCTCCAGGCGGGCTTCCGTGTAGCGGCGCCGCCGCGCCCGGCTGCCGATCCCGACGTCCAGGCCCGACCAGGAGCCGCCGCCCCACGTCCCGCCGTCCCCGGGTCCGGCGTCGCCGACGCGCCCGGCCGGCTGGACGGTCAGCAGGGCCGCGACCTGGGCATCGCGATCGGCGGCGGCGGGACCGAAGGCGGCACCCGCGCGGAGGCGCAGGCCGGGCGGATCGTCGCCGAACGTCCCACTCCGCTCCTCGAAGCGGGTCGGAACGTCGAACCGCGCGCCGCGCGGGAAGACGCGCAGCTCGCCGGTCTCGTCGCGGATGCGGAAGCCGACCGCGCGCTCCTCGCGGAACGAGGTCGTCGAGCTGTCGCCGTCCGAGTCCTCGATCCGGGCGCGATAGTAGACGCACGGGACGCTCTGGAGCGGCGAGACGAGCGTGACCTCGGCCGGTTCGACGACGCCGCTGACGAGCACCTCGCCGACGGCGGCGGAGGCGATCCGCGACGCCGACGTGTCGGCGATCCGGGTGCCGGTCCGGTACGCGAGGAAGCCTCGGACGAGCAGGACCAGCCCGCCGACCACGCCGCCGACCCCGAGCAGGACGACCGGATCGTCCATCGACCGCTGTTCAGCCCGTGCAGGTGCGCTGAGGGTTGAGCGAGAGGCTGCCGGCGTTCGCCTCGGTGACCAGGTTGATCCTGACGTCGGCCGAGCCGAAGTCGGCGGTCTCCCAGGCATCCCCGACCTGGACGAGTCCCTGCGACGCGTAGTCGTTCGACGAGATGGGGTTGCTGCCGACGACGAGGCGGAGGCCGACGCCCTCGGGCGCGCAGATCGTGGCCGACCCGGCGTTTGCCGAGATCTCGCCCTGGAGCGCAAGCTCCGGCAGCCAGACCACGGACGATCCGGCGTTGACCGAGACCTTCAGCGAGCCGATCGCGACGGCGTCGCGCAGATCGACCCGGATCGAGCCCGCGTTCGCCTGGGCCTCGACGTCGCCAAGACGGACACCGCCGAGGTCGATCGTCCCCGAGCCGGCGTTGAGGCCGAAGTCGACGCCGAGCGTCGGGTCCGTCGGGAGGGTGAGCGTCCAGGACGACCGGCCCTCCGAGATCCCGAAGATGCCGCGGCCCCCCGCCGACTCGAGGCGCAGGCTGCCGGCCTCCTGCTCGACCGTCGGGACGACGCCGTCCTCCGAGCGGCCCTCGAGCGCCCACGTCGCGCCGCCGCCGGTACCGACCATCAGCTCGCCGCAGTTGAAGTCGATCTCGACCCGCACCTCGCCGGTCAGCTCGCCCGACTGGCGGGCGAACGGCGTGGCCGATGCATCGTCTCCCCCGCAGGTACCCAGCGGGAAGCCGCCGCCGCCCGAGACGAAGCTCGCCGCCATCAATCCGAGCGCGGCAGAGATCACGAGCCCGCCGACCTCGGCGAGCGCTCGTCCGCTGAACAGGATCGACACGCCGACGCCGATCAGCAGCACCGGCCACAGCTGCCAGGCCCGGTCGATGAGCTCCGGGGAGATCCAGCCCTGCCGCTCGCCGAGCAGTGCGATGCCGAAGGCGATGAAGAACAGTCCGAAGCCGAGGAATCGCGTATCGATGCGCATGAGCACCCTCCGCCGGAACCGTACACGACTGTGCTAGCCTCGGGCGGATCGAGGTGACGGCCCGGCGGTGGAGGTCCGATGCGACTGAGCGAATGGCGGGCCGCGAGCCCGAGCCGCGAGGCGGCGTCCCAGAAGATCAGTACGCTCGTCGATCCGATCCTCGGCGCCCTCGGGGCCGAAGCCGATCCGGGCGCCTGGGTCGTCTGGGGCGAGGAGCCGGCGACCCGCTACACGATTCTCGTCCCGACGCCCGCCGGACTGGTGTCCTGCTTCGTTCGGGTCAACGTTCCGGGTGAGGGTCCCCGGGCCACCGCCAAGCTGATCCGCTGGAACCGCCTCCAGCTCGGCGAGCTCGCGGTCGAGGCCCAGGGCGGCCACCGGCTCCTGACGTTCCAGGTCGAAGGCACCGTCCTGCGCGGCGTCGACGAGACGGCCGACGGCGTCGGCCGATTCGCCGTCGAGCTGTTTGCCGCGGTCGACGGGCGCCCGCCGCCGGGCGAAGGGCTTCGGCCCCCGGGCGGGGCCCACGTCTCGGCGGCGAGGCGCACCCGCGCGAAGCCGGCCCCCGGTGGCAAGCCTGCCTCCGGCGGCAAGCCGTCCTCCGGCGCCAGGCCGGCCTCCGGCGCCAGGCCGGCCTCCGGCGACTCGGACAGGACG
>DASTVH010000256.1:0-2237 GCA_035759195.1 Candidatus Limnocylindrales bacterium | reverse complement strand
CAGACGCTCGTCGACCGGCAGCCGCGACGGACCGTCCTCGTCAACGCCTGCTCGTACGCCGACGAGCTCGGCTATCGGGACCTGCTCGAGGGCTGGGAGCGGGACGGCGGCTACCCCGTCCGCTACGTCCCGACGGTGTCGCGACCGGCGGATCCCCGCAACGTCGGCTGGAGCGGACGGACGGGTCGAGCCGAAGCGATCATCGCCGACGTCTGCCACGACCTGCGGATCCGGCCGCAGCAGACCGTCGTCTACATCTGCGGCAACCCCGACATGATCCTCAACGTCGAGTCGGTCCTCATGGACCGCGGCTTCCCCGAGTTCCACGTCAAGAAGGAGCTCTACTGGCCGAAGGCCCGGCCGCCGGTCGCCGCACCGAGCGCACCGAGCGCACCGGGCACGCCCAGCGCGGCAAGCCCGGCACGGACCGGCTGACGTCGCCCGAGCTTCAAGTCCCGTGGCGTCCCGGGATTCGGCCCCCGCGCTTGGTGACATTCGGCCCGGGCAAAGGTGCGCATGGATGCATGGGTGGCCGATGCCCCGTGGGCGACGATCGATCCGGGAATCCGCATCGGATGGGGTCGAATGCATCGGATCGTCGCCAGCGAGCAGCTCTCGCCGAACGTCACGAAGCTCGTCGTCGAGGCGCCGCGCATCGCCCTGATCCGGCGACCGGGCCAGTTCGTCATCGTCCGCCGCGGACCGGGCGCCGAGCGGATCCCGCTCACGATCGCCGACGCGGACCCGGACGGCGGGACGATCACGCTCGTCATCCAGAGCGTCGGCAAGTCCACCGCCGATCTCGTCGAGCTGCGCCCGGGCGAGGCGATCCAGGACGTCGCCGGGCCGCTCGGACGGGCGACGGACCTGATTGAGACGGGGCACGCGGTGTGCGTCGGAGGGGGCGTCGGCACCGCGGTCGTCTTCCCGATCGCCCAGGAGCTGTGGCGGCGCGGCGTCGAGGTCACGACGATCGTCGGCGGACGGTCCCGCGAGTGGGTGATCCTCGAGAGGGAGCTGAGCGCGTTCGGGCGCGTCGTCGCCTGCACCGACGACGGCTCCTACGGCCGGCACGGCTTCGTGACCGACGCGCTCCGCGACGTCGTCGCGGAGGGCCCGATCGACGCGGTCTACGCGGTCGGCCCGGTGCCGATGATGCGGGCCGTCTCGGAGCTGACCCGGCCGTCCGGAATTTCAACGCTCGTCTCGCTCAACGCGATCATGGTCGACGGGACCGGAATGTGCGGCGGCTGCCGGGTCACGGTCGGCGGAGAGAGCCGCTACGCCTGCGTCGACGGGCCCGAGTTCGACGGCCACGAGGTCGACTTCGCCGGGCTTTCGGATCGGCTGACGACGTACCGCTCCTTCGAGCACGAGGCGCTCGAGCGCCGCGAAGCCTGCCGGATCGGCGGGCGGACGGAGCCGCTTCCCGGGGCCGTGGGCGCGTCCGCCGCGCCCGCGGGAGCCGAGGCGGCCGGTGCGGCGCCGGCGGGAGTCGCCCGATGACGGAGACAAAGGTTCCGCTCACCGCGAAGGAGCGGATGCTCATCGACCGGGTCGCGATGCCCGAGCAGGACGCGCTGGAGCGGGCGGCCAACTTCGGCGAGGTGAACCTCGGCCTTACCTGGCAGCTCGCCGTCCTCGAGGCGGAGCGCTGCCTCCAGTGTCCGAAGCCGTACTGCATCGACGGCTGCCCGGTGCGGGTCAACATCCCGAAGTTCATCGGCCTCCTGCGCGACGGCAACCTGCCCGCGGCCGCCGAGTCCCTCATGGACGACAACGCCCTGCCCTGCGTCACCGGACGGGTGTGCCCGCAGGAGTCGCAGTGCGAAGGCCGCTGCCTCCGCGGAAAGAAGGGCCGCTCGGTTGCAATCGGCCACCTCGAGCGGTACGTCGCCGACTGGGCCCGCGAACACGCGGGCGAGCTCCACCACGAGCGACCGGCGCGGACGGGCTCGACCGTCGCGATCGTCGGCTCAGGGCCGGCCGGTCTCACCGCGGCCGGCGAGCTCGCGAAGCGGGGCCACGACGTGACGATCTTCGAGGCGTTCCACGCCCCGGGCGGCGTCCTGATCTACGGCATCCCGGAGTTCCGGCTGCCGAAGGACATCGTCCAGGCCGAGGTCGACCGCCTCGTCCGCGACGGGGTCAGGATCGAGCCGAACGCGATCATCGGCAAGACGTGGACCTTGCCCGAGCTGCGCGCGCAGTTCGACGCGGTCTTCCTCGCGGTGGGC
>DASTVH010000255.1:0-4119 GCA_035759195.1 Candidatus Limnocylindrales bacterium | reverse complement strand
GTTCGTCACCGTGAATGCCGGCTCCGCATAGTTCTCGACGATGAGCGGGGACGGCGAGACGCCTGCACCGAAGGCCCCGTCGGCCGCGGCAACCGGGGAGGCTGCCGCGGCGAGGACGAGGGGAACCGTGCCAAGAATTCGTCGCAGGCTCACGGGACGCTCAGGTTCCACGTGGTTGTCCCCGTGTAGTCCCCATCCGGAACGCCATCGAGGTATGTCCCCGACTGGGCGAGGTCGATCCACTGGCTAACCTGGACCGTGTCGGTATCGTCGAGCGACTGCGGATCAGCGTGAGCGACCACGAGCGGCGTCGTGCTGATCGCGTACCCTTCGGAGTTCGGGAGCGAGATTTCGGGGACGACATCCTCGCCGCCGAACGTCGCTCGTCGAACCGGAGCCGGGATCGTTGCCCCGCCGGGACCTGTGAAGTCTGAGCCGGTGACCGTCAGGTCCCAGCCTGAGAACCCGCCGGATCCGACGATCACCATGTATTGCGTCGGCTCGGTGAATGAGCTGATGTCCAAGGTCCCGTAGTTGACGCTGTCACGCTGGATGATCAGCGTGAGTTCCCTCTGGACGGTGAATTGCTCGCTGAATCCGCCGCTACTCGCGGCCGCCGCGGGCATGACCACGGCAAGCGAGAGCGCGACTGCCACGAACGGCGCGAACCGCTTCATATCCCACCCCTCGGTGTGTGCCGGCGAGTTGGCCGCGATCCGTTCGGGCCAGTCCGTCGCTGGATGGGAGACGTGGCGGCCCGACGGATGTTGCGGGCGGCACGGTGTCAACTAGCTGACATGGGTTCGACTAGGGTGAAGGCACGGCGCGAGTACCGGACGCTGGCCGTGGAGCCTTCGTGGAGGTACTCGCCACTTCCCGCCAGCCTTAGTGGAGGTACGCGCCATTTCCCGCCGATCGACGCCCGAACGGATCAACGAGGCCCGCCATGCCGCCGTCCGCGCGCCGACTCGTCGGCGAGGGCACGAGCGAGGCTACCGCTGATGCCTGGATCGCGGCGTGGGAGGCGCAGGCAGCCCGAGACGAAAGAGCGCGGATCCCGGTATTTGCCGGCGGGCTGGGCGTGGATCGCAGCAGAACGGCGACAGCGGCGGAGGCCTTGATTGCCACCGTCGTGCGGCCATGGGCGCGGTCGCGCCGTGTTCCAGCGAGGTCGTGCGCTCTCACCGTCGCGCGAGGAGGTCGGCCTCCTTCGCCTCGTACTCGTCCGACGTAATGAGTCCCTTGTCGCGCATGTCCGCGCGAGCCGACAGCCTTGCGATGACGTCGCTCGGGTCTTCGTCATCGTGCCCTTGCCGCGAATGCCTCACCTGCCAGCGAGAATGGTCAAACCGCCCGTCGCGATTAGCCGACCTGGCGTGAACTGTGCAACCTAGAGGATTGTGGCTCCGGCGGTAGGATTCGAACCTACGACCAAGCGGTTAACAGCCGCCCGCTCTACCACTGAGCTACGCCGGAGCGGAGGGACCGGGGACCGGTCCGGGCGCGCATCCGCTCGGGACGCGGCGCCGCGCGACAGGATAGCACGGGGTCGGGCCCGCGCCGCCCGCCGCACCGATCGCCACTGGACGCTCGGCGCGGCATACTCGCCACGTGAGCCTCATCTCGGCGGCCGAACTCGCGGCGCGCCTCGACGACCCGACCGTGCGGATCGCCGACGTGCGCTGGTACCTCGGCGATCCCGAACGAGGTCGACGGGAATACGAGCAGGGCCACATCCCGGGCGCCGTCTTCGTCGACCTCGATCGCGATCTCGCCGCGCCGAGCGGGCCGGGCCGTCATCCGCTGCCCGACCCGGCGGCGTTCGCGGCGCGCGTCGGCGAGCTGGGGTTCGGATCGAACGACCTCATCGTCGCGTACGACGACGCGTACGGCACGATCGCGGCCCGGCTCTGGTGGATGCTCGACGACCTGGGCCACTCCCGGGCCGCCCTGCTCGATGGCGGCCTCCGGGCGTGGCGGGAGTCGGGCCTGCCGCTCGCCACCGAGCCGTCGGGGCCGGCCGAGCCGCGGACGCTCCGGCTGCGCGACCGCTGGTCTAACGTCATCGACCGTGACGAGCTCGTGCCTCGGCTGCCCGAGGTGACGCTCGTCGACGCCCGGGTGGCCGAGCGATACCGCGGCGACACCGAGCCGGTCGACCCACGGGCCGGCCACATCCCGACGGCGGTGAACGCCCCCGCCCGGCTCGCCCTCACCGATGACGGGCGGTTCCTGCCCGGCGACGAGCTTGCGAAGCGATTCACTGCGGTCGCCCCACCGGACCGGCCGGTCGTCACGTCGTGCGGCAGCGGTGTCACGGCCTGTCATACGGCGTTCGCGCTGCGCCTCGCCGGCCGGCCCGCTCCCCTCCTCTACCCGGGCTCCTTCAGCGACTGGAGCCGGTCGGATCTGCCCATCGCGCTTGGAGACGAGCCAGGGCCGCCGCCGAGGGCTTGATCCGAGCCGACGACGAGGCGCCGGCAACCCGGGGTGCAGTCGCGGCGAAGTGACCGTGCAGCCGCCGTGCAGCCGCGGCGAAGCGGCGCGGCATCGCCGGCGAAGCAGCCGCGGCGATGATCCTCCCGTGAACGAGGAGCCAGAGACCCGCGCCTTCGACCTGCTCGCCGACCCGACGTGCCGGCGGTTCATCGGCCTGCTCGCCCTCCGGCCCCGCAGGGCAGCCCACCTCGCGCCGCTGGTCGGTCTCGACCTGGCTGCAGTGGCTGGCTGGCTGCGGCGCCTCGTGGCCGGCGGACTGGTCCGGGCGATGCCCTCGCCGGTCGTGGCGGGCAGCTACCGTTACGGCATCGAGCCTGCCGCCCACGGCCCGATCACGGCGTGGCTGGCCGGGCTCGATCCGGCCACCGGAGAGCCGCGCGTGGGACCCCCGGGGCGGGCGGAACAGAGCGGCGCCCCCGCCAGCCGGGCGGGGGCGCCAGTGGAGCGAACGTCGGCCGGAGGCCGAGCGGTCAGACGAAGATCGACTGGAGGTACGCGAGAACCGCCTGGATCATCTCCTTGGTGAGCTGGAAGGTCGGCGCCTCGTCCTCGCACTCGTCGGACGGGTCGTCCGAGGGGTCGTCGCTCGGGTCGTCCGAGGGGTCGTCGCTCGGGTCGTCCGACGGATCGTCGACGGCCTCGCAGGTGTCGGCCGACTCGGTCGGCTCTTCGGAGACTTCCTCTACGGTCTCCTCGACGGCCGCTTCCTCGTCGCCGCCGCGGTCGAGGATCTTGCCGGCACCGGTCGCCTCGAGCGTCTCCCCGTCGACGTCGGCCGTGGCGTCGATGAGCACGACGCCTTCCGGCTCGTCATCGGGGACCGGGACGAAGGCATGGTAGGCGGCGCCACCACCGGACCGGGTGAGCTCGACCTCGAGGTCGCCGGTCGCGAAGTGGACGACGGCATCCATCGTGTCGGGCCGGGCGTCCTTCGGAGCCTTCAGGACGGCGAGGACCCGGAAGACGCTGCCCGGGTGCGAGGCGTTGCCCTTCACCTTCAGGCTGGCCTGGGTGGCGCCCGCCGGCTGGGCGTTCCCGCGCGGCTCGACCTGCTCCGTCCGCTGCTTGTCCTTGCCCTTGCCCTTGTTCGGGTTGTCCTTGGCGGCGGCGAGACCGCCGAATGCGAGCGAGGCCGCGAGGGCGGCGACGAGCGCAGCCGTGAAGGTTCGTTTCGTCGAAGACGAGCGATTCATCGATCGGGGGCTCCTGTCTTGGCCGGTGGCCGTCATGAGCCGACGGTCCGGCGGGCCGATGAGTGCAGGCGATCGGCGATCGACCGAGTCCGCCCACCCAGCCCCCGGGGCGCGGTTCACGGTCGTCCCCCGACCGCCTCCGACCCTACCGCGAGCGACGCGCCGAGACCACCCGGACCCTCGTACTACGACGCCGGACGCATGGACCGGGCGGCTCCGCAGCGTCCCGCTGCAGTCTTCACCGGACCGCCCGTCATTGGTTGTCCGGGGGCACCACTGGGGTCCCGCGAATGGCGGTGACTCCCGGGCGGCCTACTCGAGGTAATCCTTGAGCTTCCGCGACCGCGACGGGTGGCGCAGCTTGCGGAGCGCCTTCGCCTCGATCTGGCGGATCCGCTCGCGGGTGACGTTGAACTCCTTGCCGACC
>DASTVH010000254.1:0-5812 GCA_035759195.1 Candidatus Limnocylindrales bacterium | reverse complement strand
CGACGGACATCCTCAAGTACCTCGCGGAGGCGTTCCCGGAGGAGCTGCTCAACCTCCCGCCGCGGCCGCACCAGAAGATGGAGAAGCCCGAAGGCGGATGACGACCGACACGAAGCCGCTCGATCACGCCGTCCAGGAGCTTGATCGGGTCACGATCCGGTTCGCCGGCGATTCCGGCGACGGCATGCAGCTGACCGGGACCCAGTTCACCCGGACCGCGGCGGTCTACGGCAACGACATCAGCACGCTGCCGGACTTCCCGGCCGAGATCCGGGCGCCGGCCGGCAGCCTGCCGGGCGTCTCGGGCTTCCAGATCAGCTTCAGCTCGAGCGACATCCACACGCCCGGCGACCAGCCGGACGTCCTCGTCGCGATGAACCCGGCGGCGCTCAAGACGAACGTCGGCGACCTGCCGGCCGGGGGCGCGCTCATCGTCAACAGCGACGCGTTCACCGCCCAGAACCTCAACAAGGCGGGCTACGCCTCGAACCCCCTGACCGACGGCTCGCTCAAGCAGTACGCCCTCTTCGAGATCCCGATCTCGACGCTCAACGAGCGGGCTCTCGACGGCCTCGACATGACCTCGAAGCAGAAGGACCTCACGAAGAACTTCTTCGCGCTCGGGATCATGTTCTGGCTCTACGGCCGCGACTCGGCCGCGACGATCCAGTGGATCAACGAGAAGTTCGGCAAGCGGCCGGTCATCGCCGAGGCGAACACCCGGGCCCTGAAGGCCGGCTACGCGTTCGGCGAGACGACCGAGATCTTCCACACCCACTATCGGGTCGCCCCGGCCAAGCTCGCCCCCGGCACCTACCGCAACATCACCGGCAACGAGGCGACGGCGCTCGGCATGCTGACGGCCTCGAAGCTTGCCGACCGGCCGCTGTTCTACGGCTCGTACCCGATCACGCCGGCGTCGGACATCCTCCACCAGCTGTCGGGCTACAAGAACTTCGGGGTCAAGACCTTTCAGGCCGAGGACGAGATCGCGGCGATCGGTGCGGCGATCGGGGCGAGCTACGGCGGCGCGCTCGGGTTGACCGCCTCGTCTGGGCCGGGCATCGCGCTCAAGAGTGAGGCCCTGGGGCTCGCGGTGATGGTCGAGCTGCCGCTCGTCGTCGTCGACGTCCAGCGGGCGGGCCCCTCGACCGGCATGCCGACGAAGACCGAGCAGGCGGACCTGCTCCAGGTCCTGTTCGGGCGGAACAGCGACTCGCCGCTGCCGGTCGTCGCCCCGGCCACGCCGGGCGAGTGCTTCGACATGGCGATCGAGTCCTGGCGCCTCGCCCTCAAGTACGTCACGCCGGTCGTCTACCTGTCGGACGCGTTCCTCGCGACCGGCGCCGAACCGTGGAAGATCCCGGCGCTCGAGGACCTGCCCGACATCTCGGTCGAGACCTGGACCGATGCCGCCTCGTTCCACCCCTACGAGCGCGACCCGGTGACGCTCGCCCGGCGCTGGGCCGTGCCCGGCACGCCCGGCCTGGAGCACCGGATCGGCGGCCTCGAGAAGGCCGACATCACCGGCAACGTCAGCTACGACCCCGACAACCACCACCGGATGCAGCTCCTTCGCCAGGCGAAGGTCGCCCGGATCGCCGACGACATCACCCCGCTCGAGGTCTTCGGGCCCGAGCGCGGCGAACTGCTGATCCTCGGCTGGGGCTCGACCTACGGCGCGATCCGGAGCGCGGTCGAGCGCCTCCATGCCGACGGCCGGAGCGTTGCCCACGCCCACCTCCGCCACCTCAACCCGTTCCCGACGAACACCGAGAAGGTCCTCCGGAGTTTCCGCAAGGTGCTCATCCCTGAGGTGAATCTCGGCCAGCTCCTCATGCTGATCCGGTCGCAGTTCCTCGTGGACGCCGAGGGCTACAACCGGGTCCGCGGCAAGCCGTTCACGATCGCCGAGATCCTCCAGCAGGCCGAGCGACTGCTCGGCGTCCGAGAGTAGGTACCCAGCTCGATGACCGAACCAACCGTTACGCGAGAGGGCTCCACCGCCCCGGCGAATCCGCCGGGGGCCGGCGCCCCTTCGCCCGCCGCCCCGCCGCCGCTCTCGCCGGAGAACGCCGCGGTCATCCAGCTGTCGCGCAAGGACTTCGTGTCCGACCAGGAGGTCCGCTGGTGCCCCGGCTGCGGCGACTACTCGATCCTCGCCCAGACCCAGAAGCAGATGCCCGATTTCGGCGTGCCGAAGGAGAACATCGTCTTCATCTCGGGCATCGGTTGTTCCGGTCGGCTGCCGTACTACATGAACACGTACGGGTTCCACACGATCCACGGCCGGGCGCCGACGCTGGCGACCGGCCTCAAGGCCGCCCGCCCCGAACTCATGGTCTGGGTCATCACCGGCGACGGCGACGCGCTCTCGATCGGCGGCAACCACGTCATCCACTCGATGCGCCGCAACGTCGACATCACGATGATCATGTTCAACAACCGGATCTACGGGCTGACGAAGGGCCAGGCGAGCCCGACGTCCGAGTTCGGCAAGCGGACGAAGTCGACGCCGGCGGGCACGGTGGACACGCCGATCATGCCCCTGACGATCGCGCTTGCCGCGGAGGCGTCTTTCGTCGCCCGCTCGGTCGACACCCACACCGAGCACCTCCAGAAGACGCTCGAGCGGGCCGGCCGCCACCGCGGCTCGACGTTCGTCGAGGTCCTCCAGAACTGCAACATCTTCAACGACGGCGCCTGGCGTGATTTCACCGACCGCGAGGTCCGCGAGGACCGGATGCTCCAGCTCGAGCACGGCAAGCCGATGATCTTCGGGAAGGATCGCGACAAGGGCATCCGCCTCAACGGGCTCCATCCGGAGGTCGTGACGATCGGTCAGAACGGCGTCACCGAGGCGGACCTGCTCGTCCACGACGAGGCGGCCGAGGAGCCGTACCTCGCGCTCATGCTCTCGCGGATGTTCTGGCCGGACTTCCCCGTGCCGGTCGGCGTCCTGCGGGCCGCTCCACGACCCACCCACGACCAGCTGGTCGAGCACCAGATCTCGGCCGCAGTCGCGGCCCAGGGCGAGGGCGACCTCGCGGGCATCCTCGCCAGCGGGGAGACCTGGACGGTCGAGTGATCCTCGAGCTTCGAGGGGGGCGGGAGGCATCGATGCGTTGTCCGCACTGCGGATTCGACAACCTGATGGGGTCCGACATCTGCGACAACTGCGGCGCAGACCTCGCCGGTCGCGACACGCCCGAGCGGGCGACGGAATACCGGGGGCCGCTGCTCGGCGAGCACCTCGACGACCTCGGCGTCGCGGACCCGGAGATCGTCGATGCGGGCACGCGTGTCGGCGACGCGGTCAAGCTCATGCACGAACGGGCCACCGACTGCCTGCTCGTCGTCGAGGACGGCCGCCTCGTCGGGATCTTCACCGACCGGGACGCCGTGCTCAAGCTGGCCGGCCGGGCCGTGGACGGGCGCCCGCTGGCCGAGCTGATGACCCGCGACCCGGTGGTGCTCCGCGACGATGACACGGTGGCGGTCGCGATCAACAAGATGGCGGTCGGCGGCTTTCGCCACATCCCGATCATCCGCGACGGCCGGCCGACGGGCGTCGTCTCGGCCCGCGACATCTTCCGGCACCTCGCCGAGAGCCTCGGCTGAGCCGCGGACCGATCGACCGTGCGCGTCATCGTCCTGGCCGACGACCTGATCTGGTCGACCCGCCTCATCGAGCACGTCCGCGCGGCCGGCGGTGACGGCGCGCCGGTCCGGACGATCGGTGCCCTGTCCCAGGCCCTGCCGGCGGCCGACGCGGTCATCGTCGACCTGACTGCGCGGGCCTACGACGGCGTCGTCGCGGTCCGACGGGCGGCGGAGGCCGGACGACGGGTACTCGCGGTCGGCCAGCACGACGACCAAGTGCTGCGGAGACGGGCACTCGCGGCGGGCGCGGAGCACGTGTACGCCTATCGCAAGCTGTTCGAGGACGGTCCGGCGACGCTCGCGGCGTGGCTGACCCGGCCCGCAAGCGCCGGGAAGGCCGCCCGGTGACGCTCGCCGAGCGACCGACGATCCCGGCCGGGACGTACGCCGCCCGGATCGCCCGGGCCGCCGAGGTCGCGGCCGAGCGGGGGATCGAGGCGCTTTTCATCGGCGTCGGGCCGGACCTGCGCTACCTGACCGGCTACGAGGCGATGCCGCTCGAACGGCTGACGATGCTCGCCATCGTGCCGGGCGACCACGGAACGCGGCTCTTCGTGCCCCGGCTCGAGGAACCCGCCGCGCGAGCCGGTTGCCGGACCGAGCTGCCGATCGAGACATGGGAGGAGACCGACGATCCCCATGCCGCCGTGGCCGCGTTCGTGGCGAGCCGGCGGGAACACGGCGCGATCCGCGTCGGCGTCTCCGACGGGCTGCCGGCGATGCACCTGCTCCGGCTCCAGCGGGCGCTTCCCGGCGCCGGTTTCGAGCTTGCCTCGGTCGTCCTGCGCGACCTCCGGATCGTCAAGGACCGCGACGAGGTCGCGCTCCTGCGCCTCGCCGCCCAGGCGGCCGACCGGGTCGTCGAGCAGATCGCGACGGGCCCGCTCGTCGGGCGGACCGAGGCCGACGTCGCCGACGAGGTCCGGCGCCGGCTCGTCGCCGAGGGCCACGACGAGGCCCACTTCGCGATCGTCGCATCCGGCCCGAACGCCGCCTCGCCGCATCACGACGCGTCCGATCGGGTCATCCGGGCGGGCGAGCCGATCGTCCTCGACATCGGCGGCACGCTCGGCGGCTATGGCAGCGACATCACGAGGACGCTATGGGTCACCGGCGGCGATCCGGCGCACGGGCCCGACGAGGAGTTCCGCCACCTGTTCGGCGTCCTGCGGACGGCCCAGGAGCGGGCCACCGAGGCCGCCCGGCCGGGCGTCGCCTGCGAGGCGGTCGACGCGGTCGCCCGCGACCTCATCACTGCCGAGGGGTATGGCGAGGCGTTCTTCCATCGAACCGGCCACGGCATCGGTCTCGAGGGCCACGAGCACCCGTACCTCGTCGCCGGCAACCGCGAGCCGCTCGCGCCGGGCATGGCCTTCAGCATCGAGCCGGGTATCTACCTGGCCGGCCGCTACGGGGCCCGGATCGAGGACATCGTCGTCTGCGGCCCCGACGTCCCGATCGTGCTCAACGAGGCGTCCCGCGACCTCTGGATCGTCGACGGCTGAGGTGGAAGCCCCCGCCGGGCCGGCCGGCCGGGGCGGGTGAGAGACCGCCTGCGGTATCATCCTCTGAACGGTGTGCCTATCCGGCCACCCATCCGACACCGGATCACGATGCATTCGAGCTTGACGCGGCGACTCCCCGCCGCACGCACCTCGCCGGGCGAACGGCCCGGCAGGCCCGGCCGATGAGCCGGCGCCACCACGGCGGACGGTCGCACCGGTCGCACTCGCCCGGTCGGCGCCCGACGACGCCGCTCGTACCGCCGGCCGACGCGTCACGCCAGCGAATCGAACCGCCGGCGGGGCCGCCCGCGCAGCCGCCCGCCGTCGAGCCCGCCGCCGAGTCCGCACCCGCGACGCGGGCCGAGCAGCCGCCGGACCCGCCCGTTCAGGCGATCGCATCCGCCTCCGAGCCCACCGTTGCACCGGCGGGCCCGCGGGCAGCCGCGGAGGCCGTACCCGAAGGCCGTCATGAAGCCCCCTCCGGGAACGGGCACGCAGCCCCGGCCGGCTGCACGGCCCCCCAGCTGCGGCGCTTCATCAAGAGCCGGCCGTACGTGCCGATGCACGAGCTGCGGCGTCGGTTCGGGATCAACGGCGCCGAGGACGACGTCACGGCCGTGGACCTCGCCGACGGACGGGTGTAC
>DASTVH010000253.1:0-2629 GCA_035759195.1 Candidatus Limnocylindrales bacterium | reverse complement strand
CCGACGTCGGGCGGAGCACGCCGGACATCAGGCCGACGAGCGTGCTCTTGCCCGACCCGTTCGGTCCAACGAGGCCGAGCAGTTCGCCTTCGGCGATCGCGAGCGTCACCCCGTCGAGCGCCCGGACGCCGCCGTAGTGTTTCGTGACGTCGACGCACTCCACGACCGGGCCGGCCGGCGACTCGGCGCGTTCGCCGGGGATCGCGACCGGCGACGGCAGGACCTGCTCCGCCGCGACCGTGGCCGCCGTTGCCCGGGCCTCGTCGCCGGTCGCGGCCGGGGCGCCGGCCGACACCCACCGCTCGATCCCGGCCGGCAGGGGCACGAAGGCGACGACGGCCGCCGCGATCATCCCGATCGCCGCCCAGTCGATGACGCCACTGCCGAATCCGGCCAGGCCGAGGATCGCGATCGGTACGGCGAACGCGAGCCCGATCGCGATCGGTCGTCGCCGGAACCGGGCGACGAGCCCCTCGGGCGCGAGGACCACGAGGATCGCAAGGACCGCCCCGAGGATCACGAGGCTCCAGCCCTCGAAGCCCGACGCCGCGAGCCGGTCCTGGAGGGTCACGACGACGACCGCCCCGACCGCCGGACCGAGCCAGTGGCGCCGGCCCCCGAGGACGGCCATGACGATGACGAAGAGCGGGATCGTCAGATTGAAGACCGATTCGACGGTCACGAAGCCGATCTGGAGCGCATAGACGCTGCCGGCGAGCCCGCCGATCACGCCCGACAGCCCGATCGCCAGCATCTTGTAGCGGAACGTCGGGACGCCGAGGCCTTCCGCGACGTCCTCCGCGTCGTGGACCGCGAAGAGCGCCCAGCCGATCCGGCTGTGCTGCATCGCGAAGGCGATCGCCACTGCGCCGAGGCCGAAGGTGAGCCCGAGCAGGTAGAGCAGCTCCTGGAAGCCGCCGACGACGTCGGGCACGTCGGGGACCCGCACGATGATCCCCTGGCCGCCGTCGATCGCGGGCACGATCCGGGCGAGCGAGGCGAGGATGAACGGCACCGCGAGCGTCAGGAGCGCGAAGATCTCGCCGCGCAGGGAGCGCAGCCGGAACGCCAGGCCGCCGATCGCAAGCGCCAGGCCGCCGGCGAGGAGGCCCGCCACCGGCAGCGTCGCGAAGTACGACCACTCGTGGCGCCCGACGAGCACGGCCGTCGCGTACGCGCCGACGCCGACGAGCGCCGCCTGGCCGAAGCTGAAGTAGCCGCTGTAGCCGGACAGGATGTTCCAACTCGTCGTCTGTGCCGTCCAGAACCAGATCGACGTCATGAAGACGAGGTAGAAGACGGGGAAGTCCAGCGCCTCGCGCACGAACGGCAGCGCGGCGAGGACGAGGAACACCGCGAGGAACCCGAGAAGGCCGCGGCGCACGGTCAGGCCCGCCTGCGGGCGAACACGCCGTTCGGGCGCAGCAGGAGCGCGAGGATCACGGCGCTGAAGATGACGAGCGGCGCCGCCGCCGGCGAGATGACGACCGAGACGACCCCCGAGACCGCTCCCACGAGCAGCCCGGCCGCGAGCGTCCCGATCGCATCGCCGATCCCCCCGAGGATCACGACCGCGAAGACGATCCCGACCCACTCGAACGGGGCCGTCGGGATCAGTGCGTTGCCGAGGGAGAAGAGCATGCCGGCGACCGCCGCGCTCGCCCCGGCCGCCCCGGCCAGCAGCGTGCCGAGCCGGACGTGGTCGATGCCGTAGGCCGAGGCGATCGCACGGTCCTGGGCGAACGCCCGGAGGGCCCGGCCCGGGTACGTTCGGGCGAGGACGAGGTGGGTCCCCCCGACGATCAGCAGGCCGAAGAGGAACGCGAGGAGGGTCGGCAGCGGGAAGGCCAGCGGGCCCAGGCCGACCGACCGCGTGGCATACGGGTTGACCGTCGCGTCCATCCGCTGGAAATCGGCGCTCCAGACGTTGCTGACGAGCTGGACGACGATGATCAGCAATCCGAAGCTCACGATCAGCGAGTTGAACTCGGACAGGCCAAGCCGGTCGAACGCGAGCTGGATGAGGGCGCCGACGACGAACAGGACCGGGACGGTGACGACGAGCGTGAGGAGCGGGTCGATCCCGCTCGTCGAGGCCAGCTGGAACGTCAGGTAGCCGCCGAGCAGGATCAGCGCGAAGTGGGCGAGGTTGATGATCCGGAGCATGCCCCACGTCAGCGACATGCCGATGGCCATGACCGCGAACAGGCCGCCGACCAGCGCCCCGGAGATCGCCGACTGGAGGACGATCATGGCGGCACCGGGAATGCGAAGCCGCCCGCTCGCCGGTGGCGAGCGGGCGGCGTGAATGCGGCGCCGGAACGGCGCGCCGTCAGTTGGCCGGTCCCCGGAGCTCCGCCGCGGCGCGGTCGGCCGGCCAGACGGCGACCCACTCGCCGTCCTGGATCTGCTTGAGCAACTGGTTCGGCTCCCAGAAGTTGTTCGATTCGGGGTCGAACTCGAGCTGGCCGCTGAACGTCGACTGCGCCCCGTTCTGCTGGAGGTGCTCGCAGATCGCATCATGCTCCAGCGAGCCCGCGCCGGTCACGCCGGCGACGAGGATCTCCCACGCGGTCCACGACGCCGTCGCCTGGGTCTCCCAGGCCGTGTACGGCAGGCCCTCGGCGGA
>DASTVH010000252.1:0-5626 GCA_035759195.1 Candidatus Limnocylindrales bacterium | reverse complement strand
TCGGCCCGCCTCAGGCGTGGCGAACCGCCTCGAGTCGCTGCCGGTCGTGCGTCTCGAGCTGGAGCGTCGAGTGCTCGATGTCGAAGTCGCCCGAGAGGCAGGCGCAGAGCTCGTCGAGCACGGCGGCCGGATCGGCGCCCGGCTTGAGCACGACGTGGGCCGACACGACGTTCATCCCGGACGTGATCGTCCAGGCGTGGAGGTCGTGGACGTCCTCCACGCCGCCGGCCTCGAGGATGTGGCGCCGGACCTCGTCCATGTCGACGCCGCGCGGCGTGGCCTCCAGAAGAACGTCGACCGCCTCCCGGAGCAGGCGCCAGGTCCGGGGCAGGATGAGGAGCCCGATGAGGACCGACGCGACCGAGTCTGCAGGCGTCCAGCCGGTCAGGCCGATCACGATCGCGGCGACGACGACCGCGACCGAGCCGAGCATGTCGCCGAACACCTCGAGGTAGGCGCCGCGCATGTTCAGGCTCGACTTCTGGGGCTCGTGGAGAAGCCGCAGAGACACGGCATTCGCGGCGAGGCCGATCAGCGCCGCTCCGAGCATGATGTCCGACGCGATCTCGGGCGGCTCCGAGAGGCGGCGCCACGCCTCGAACAGGACGAAGGCGGCGACCCCGAACAGCAGGACCGCGTTCGCCACGGCGGCGAGGATCTCGAAGCGAAGGAAGCCGTAGGTCCGGGCGCTCGTCGGCGCCCGGCCGCCGACCCAGATCGCACCGAGGGCGAGGGCGATCCCGGCCGCGTCGGTGAACATGTGGCCGGCGTCGGCGAGAAGTGCGAGGCTGTTCGAGAGGATCGCCCCGGCGACCTGGACGCCGAGGACCGCGACGGTGATCGCGAAGACGAGCCTGAGCCGGCCGGCCCCGGCGCTGGCGTGGGACCGGCCGTGGTCGTGACCGTCGCCCACGTCAGGCAGACGCCGCCGCGAGGCTCTCGCCCAGGATCCCGAGCGCCGCGTCGACCTCGTCGGCAGTCGTCACGAGCGGGGGGATGATCCGGACGACGTTCGCGTAGCTGCCGGCCGATAGCACGATGAGGTGGCGTTCGAGCGCCTCGGCAATGACCTCCTTCGCCCGCGCCGGATCCGGCACTCGACCATCGCCCTCGCCGGGCTTCACGAACTCCAGGGCCAGCATGAGCCCGAGGCCGCGGACGTCGCCGACCGACGCGTGACGTGTCGCCAGCGCACGCAGCCCGTCGAGGAACTGGGCGCCGCGATCGCGGGCGTTCGTGACGAGGCCCTCGTCCTCGATGACGTCGAGCGTGGCCAACGCCGCGGCGCAGGCCACGACATTGCCACCGTACGTCCCGCCGTGCGTCCCGGGCTGCCACGCCCCGAGCAGTTCACGGCGCGCAATGAGCCCCGACAGCGGCAGGCCCGACGCGATCCCCTTGGCCATGACGATCACGTCCGGCTCGACGTCCCAGTGGCGGAACGCGAAGAGCTCACCGGTCCGCCCGAAGCCGGTCTGGACCTCGTCGACGACGAGGAGGATGCCGTGCTGCGAGGCGATCTCGCGGAGGCGCGGCAGGAAGCCGGGCGGCGGGACGACGTAGCCGCCCTCCCCGAGCACGGGCTCGACGACGAACGCCGCGACGTGTTCGGGGTACACGATCTGGTGGAAGAGCAGGTCGAGCTGGGCCTCCCAATCGCAGGTGCAGGCGTCGGGCGAATGGGCCCCGCCGGCCGCCCGGTAGCAGTACGGGAACGGCGTGTGGTAGACGGAACCGGGGAGCGGCTCGAAGTGCCCGCGATAGACGTCCTTGGCGGTCGTGAGGGCCATCGCCTGCGCGGTCCGGCCGTGAAAGCCGCCGCGGAAGCCGACGATCACCGGCCGGGCCGTCGCGACACGGGCGAGCTTGACCGCCGCCTCGATCGCCTCGGCGCCGGAGTTCGACAGGAACGCTCCCCACGGCCCGCCCGGAACAAGGCCGGCAAGGCGCTCGTGCAGCCGCAGCCCGGGCTCGTGGTAGACGATGTTCTGCTGGCCGTGGATGAGGCGAGAGGCCTGCTCGGCGATCGCGGCGGCGACGCGTGGATGGGCATGGCCGGTCGAGGTGACGCCGATGCCGCTCGTGTAGTCCAGATACCGCTCGCCGTCGGTGGTGATCAGCCACGATCCCTCGCCGCGTTCGACGACGAGGTTCGTGATCCGGCTCCAGACGGCCGGTACGACGGACCGGTCGGGAAGGGGCGGCTTCGGAGCGGCGTCCCGCGCGATCGTCTCCATACATCCTCCGCGTTGTGCGTCTCGACGATGTCCCGGGGCCTGGCGGGAGGCCGACTCCGGCGACACTGTTGCTGCACGGTACCGCAGGTGGTCCGTGCATTGACCGTGGCGGACGGCAGTGATAGCATCCAGATACCCCCAGGGAGTATCGGAGTGCACGCCGAGAGCCGTCCCGGTCACTCAGCAGGTGGGGGCGCCGGCGCTCGGATCGGACCACTCCGGGCCCAAGCAAGTCGGATCACTCCCGCACGACGACAGGAAGGAGCCCGCACGATGGATCGCAACGTCCCGAACGGCCAGGAGCATGGCGGCGCCAACAGCAGCGACGCCGCGACGACGGCGCTCGACCCGGTCTGCGGCATGACCGTCGACATCGCCGGCGCACGCGACAGGAACCTCTTCCTGGAGCACGAAGGCACGACCTACTACTTCTGCGGCAAGGGCTGCAAGCTCGAGTTCGGCGACAACCCGACCAGGTACCTCGACCCGTCCTACGTCCCCTCGATGTAGGCATCCTCCAGCTCAGCGAGATTCCCGATGTCCTCCGACGCGACCGCACCGGCCCGCGACTCCCTGGCCCCGACAGGCCCGATCGAGATGGTCCTGCCCGTCGAGGGCATGACGTGTGCCTCGTGCGTCAATCGGATCGAGCGCTTCCTGCGCAAGACGCCCGGCGTGGAGGAGGCGGCGGTGAACCTCGCCACCGAGAAGGCGACCGTCCGGTTCGACCCGACGGTCGCCGGCCGCTCGGAGCTCGTCAGCGCGATCGAGGCCGCGGGCTACGACGTCAAGCCCGAGGCGGCGAGATCCGAGGAGCCGGTCGCGACCGACCTCGAAGCGGAGGTGACCTCCGAGGACGCCGAGCGCGAGAAGGCCCAGCGCCGAACCCTCGTGCAGTCCCTCGTCTCGATCGGGGCGGCGCTCGTGTTCATGGTCCTGATGTTCTGGCCGCAGACGGTCTGGGCGATGGAGGACCTCAACAAGCTGATCCTCTGGCCGGCGACGTTCATCCAGTTCTGGGCTGGTGGGCGCTTCTACCGGAGCGCCTGGAAGGCCGGTCGCCATGGCGGCGCGACGATGGACACGCTCGTTGCCGTTGGCACCTCGGCGGCGTGGGCCTACAGCGTCGTCGTCACGATGTACCCCGACGTCATCCACGAGGCAGGCCTTCATCCCGAGACCTACTTCGACTCGTCGGCGATCATCATCGGCCTGATCCTGCTCGGCCGCTGGCTCGAGGACCGGGCCAAGGGCCGGACGACCGGTGCGATCCGTCGCCTCGTCGGTCTCCAGGCGAAGACCGCCCGCCTCGTCCGGGACGGCGAGGAGGTCGAGGTCGAGCTGGCCCTCGTCCAGCCGGGCGACCTGCTGCGGGTCCGGCCCGGCGAGAAGGTCCCGGTCGACGGCGTCCTCGTCGAGGGGATGTCGGCCGTCGACGAATCGATGCTCACGGGGGAGCCGATCCCGGCGACGAAGAACCCCGGCGACGAGGTGATCGGGGCGACGATCAACACGACCGGCTCGTTCATCATGCGGGCGACCCGCGTCGGGCGGGACACCGCGCTCGCGAACATCGTGGCCCTCGTCCAGCGTGCGCAGGGCTCCAAGGCGCCGATCCAGGCGATGGCCGACCGGATCGCCGAGACCTTCGTCCCGGCCGTCCTCGTGGTGGCGGCGCTCTCGTTCGTCGCCTGGTTCCTGCTCGGGCCGGAGCCCCGGCTGACGCTCGCCCTGACCGCCTTCATCGGCGTCGTCATCATCGCCTGCCCCTGCGCGATGGGCCTCGCCACGCCGACCGCAATCATGGTCGGGACCGGCAAGGGCGCCGAGACGGGCATCCTCGTCCGGGGCGGGCAGGCGCTCGAGGCGGCCGGCCGGCTCGACACGGTGATCCTCGACAAGACCGGCACGCTCACGCTCGGCAAGCCGACCGTCGCCGAAATCCTGCCCGGGCCCGGCGTCGATTCCCGGGAGCTGCTCGACCTGGCCGGTTCGCTCGAGAGCAATTCGGAGCACCCGCTCGGCCGGGCGATCGTCGCCACGGCCCGCGAGGACGAACGCGGCTTCCGCACGGTCGAAGGCTTCGAGGCGGTCGCGGGCAACGGCGTCCGGGGCACGATCGAGGGTCGCGAGGTCCTGATCGGCAACGCCCGGATGATGACCGAGCGTGCCATCGACCTCGCCGCGTTCGCCGATGCCACCGATCGCCACGCGGCGAACGGGGCGACGGTCTCGTACGTCGCGATCGACGGCCGGGCCGCGGGCCTCGTCGCGATCTCCGATCCGGTCAAGGCCGAATCGGCCGCCGCCGTCCGCACCCTCGAATCGATGGGCCTCACGGTCTGGCTGCTGACCGGCGACGGCCGTCGGACCGCCGATGCCGTCGCCCGCCAGGTCGGGATCGAGCCGGCCCGCGTCGTCGCCGAAGTGCTGCCGGCCGACAAGGCGGCGGTCGTCGAGCGGCTCCAGGCCGAGGGCCGCCACGTCGCGATGGTCGGGGACGGGATCAACGACGCCCCGGCCCTTGCCCAGGCCGACGTCGGGGTCGCGATCGGGACCGGCGCCGACGTCGCGATCGAGGCCTCGGATATCACGCTCGTCGGGGGCGACCCACGCCTCATCGCCTCGGCGATCGGGCTGTCCCGCGCGACGCTGCGGACGATCCGCCAGAACCTGTTCTGGGCCTTCGCCTACAACGTCCTCCTGATCCCGGTGGCGATGGGCGTCCTCTATCCGTTCACCGGCTGGACGCTGAACCCTGCGCTCGCCGCGGCGGCGATGGCCATCTCGTCGGTCTCGGTCGTCACGAACTCGCTCCGTCTGCGCTCGGTCGACGTCCGGCCCGGGCAGCTCAAGCCGATGCGCCGGGGCCCGCTCGGGGTCCTGCGGGATTCGGCCTTCCTGGCCGGCATCGCCCTGGTCGCTTTCGCGATGGCCGGCGGCGTCTACGCGGCCGACCGGGCGATCGACGGTTCGGCCCAGCACGTCGAGGTCATCGGGCGCAACGTCGCCTTCCAGCCCACCGAGATCCGCATCCGGGCGGGGCAGTGGACGGTCGTCGAGTTCACGAACCTCGACCCGATCTTCCACGACTGGGAGGTCGAGGGCCTGGCCAACGTCGACGCAGGGGCGCGGCCCGGTCAGTCGGCGCGACTCCGCTTCGTGATCGACCAACCCGGGACGTATGAATACCTCTGCACGGTCCCGAACCACGCCGAGGCCGGCATGGTCGGCACGCTGATCGTCGAGTGAGGCCGCAGGGTCCACTGGGCCTTCGGTGAGCGGCGTCCGGACCCGCACCGCCTGGGCGGTCCCGCGGGCTACCCAGGGGCCGCGCGCTCCTCGTCGGGCGTGCGCAGGGCCCGGAACCGCTGCCACAGCGCGAGGTC
>DASTVH010000251.1:0-3697 GCA_035759195.1 Candidatus Limnocylindrales bacterium | reverse complement strand
CCGCGGCGAGCGCGGCGGCCTCCACCGGATCCTCCGCGAGCAGCAGTCGGGCGGCGACCATCGCCTCCCCCACCCGTCCGGCGGCGTTGATCCGGGGCGCGACGGCGAAGCCGAGCGTCTCGACGTCGACCGACGCCGGTGCCACCCCGGCCGAGGCGAGCAGCGCCGCGATCCCCGGCCGCGGAGCGGTCCGGATGCGCTCGAGCCCGAGACGGACGATCGCCCGCGTCTCTCCGAGGATCGGCACGACGTCGGCCACGCTGCCGACCGTCGCGAGGTCGGTGAGAGCGAGTGCGGCCTCCGGCCCACCCGGCTCGTCGGCGAGGAGGAGCTGGGCCAGCTTCAGGGCGACGCCGCTACCGGCGAGCCGACGTTCCGGGTAGCGGCTGTCGGGTCGCTGGGGATTGACGACCGCCACGGCCGCCGGCAGCTCGGGTGGCACGCGGTGGTGGTCGGTCACGAGGACGTCGATGCCGGCCGCCCCGGCCGCCGCGATCTCGGCGGCGCTCGAGGTGCCGCAGTCGACCGTGACGATGAGCGACGTCCCCGCCTCCCCGGCCGCGGCCACCGCCGCGAGCGAGAGGCCGTGGCCCTCGTCGATGCGGCTCGGGACGTACGGGATCGTCGCGATCCCGAGGCGGGTCAGGGCGTGGACGACGATCGCCAGTCCGGTCAGGCCGTCGGCGTCGAAGTCGCCGAACACCATGACCCGCTCGCTGCCGCGTCGGGCGCGGGCGATCCGCGCGGCGAACGCGTCGGCGTCCGGCAGCAGGGCCGGGTCGTGCAGGCCGGCCAGGGGCTCGGCGAAGAACGCGTCGAACGCCGCCCCGTCGAGCAGTCCCCTGGCGACGAGCAGCCCGCAGACTCGTTCGTCCAGGCCGTGCCGCACTCCCGCTTCCCGGGCCGCCGTCCCGAGGTCCACGATGCCCGGGAACTGCCAGCGGAACCTCGGCTCGATCACCGTGTCAGGATGCCATGTCGCGCTTCACCACGGCTGCACGACGCCTCACCTGCGAGTCCCGCCAGGGATCTGCGTGCGTCGTCGGCGTCCTCAGGAGACGGCCCGGCGGGTCCGCGGTGCGCGGGTCGAGACCGCCCGACCGTGGCGCCGGTCGTCCCACTCCTGCCAGACGACGAGGAGCTGCGACGCATTGAAGATCGACGAGTAGGTGCCCGAGATGATCCCGATCAGCAGCGCGAGGACGAAGTTCCGGATCGCCGAACCGCCGAACAGATAGAGGGCCAGCAGGGTCAGGACGACCGTGAAGCTCGTCATGATCGAGCGGGCGAACGTCTGGAGGATCGAGTGGTTCACGACCTCGGCGAACGGCTCGCCGGCGTGGCGGGCGCGGTTCTCCCGGATCCGGTCGAAGACCACGATCGTGTCGTGGACGCTGAAGCCGATGACGGTCAGCATCGCGGTCACGAAGAGGGCGTCGATCTCGACGTGGAAGAACGTCCCGAGGATCGCGAACATCCCGACCACGACGATGACGTCGTGGACGAGCGCGAAGAGGGCGGTCAGGCCGAACTTCACGTCGCGGAAGCGGTACGTGATCCAGAGCATGATCCCGAGCGATCCGACGACGATGAGGATCAGCGCCTGGTTGACGAGGTCGGAGCTGACGACCGGACCGATCGTCGTCAACGAGCCCTGGGCCGCAATCGGCCCGAAGGCGGCCTCGAGCGCCTCGACCATCTCGCCGAGCTTGCCGTCGGTCGGCAGGTCGCTCGTCCCGGTCCCGACGGACGGGGACGGCGACGGGCTGGCCGAGGCGGCCGGCGAGCCGCTCGCGGAGGGCGAGGGGCTGGGGGTCGGTGAGGGGGACGGGCTGGGCGACGGCGATGGGGAGGGCGACGCTCCCGCCGAGGCGCTCGCGGCAGCCGACGGCGACGGGCTCGCGGCGGGCGGGCTGGCCGACGGGCTCGCGGCGGAGGCCGACGGCGCGAGGGTCGGGACCGGGGTCGGCGACGGCGCCGGCGGACGGAGGCCGATGGGTTCGGTCTTGATCTCGAAGAAGTTGTCGCCGGTCACGATGACGGACGCCTCGAGGCCGTTCGCGGCGAAGACCTCCTCGACCTCGTCGGCCGTGACGGTCGGGTCCTCGAAGCGCAGCTCCCACTTCGTCCCGCCGGTGTAGTCGATCGTGAACTGCAGCCCGGCGCTGCCGTTCGAGAGCCACGTCAGGGCGATGAAGATCAGGCCGGGGATCGTGATGAGGGCCGAGAAGAGGAAGTACCAGCGCTTCTTGCCGACGACGTCAAACACGCGAACGCGCCTCGCGCCGAACCGGAACGCGACCGCCGCCGCGGGCGACGAATTCCTGCTCGGTGACGCCGTAGAGGGCGGCCCGCCGGGCCCAGTCCTGGGTGACGATGATGCGCAGGATCGTCCGGGTGACGGTGATCGCGGTGAACATCGACACGAGCACCCCGATGATCAGGACGAGGGCGAACCCGCGGATCGTCGAGGACCCGAAGACGTAGAGGATCGTCGCGGTGATGAGGCTCGACACGTTCGAGTCGAGGATCGAGTTCCAGGCCCGCCCGAAACCCGCCTCGACGGCGGCCGGCAGCGACTTGCCGATCCGCATCTCTTCCTTCATCCGCTCGAAGATCAGGATGTTCGCGTCGACGGCCATGCCGATCGAGAGCACGAACCCGGCGATCCCGGCGAGCGTCAGCGTCACCGGGATGAGCCGGAAGACCGCGAGGACGAGGATCGTGTAGTAGACGAGGGCGAAGCTCGCGACGAGGCCCGGCAGCCGGTAGTAGATCAGCATGAAGAGGATCACGAGGCCGATCCCGATCGCACCCGCGAAGAGGCTCTGGGTCAGGAACTGCTCACCGAGCGTCGCCGAGATCGTCACGTTCGACAGCTCGACGATCGGGAACGGCAATGAGCCGAACTGGAGGACGGTCGTGAGCTCCTGGGCCTCCTTGAGCGGGAAGCCGCCGATCGTCCCCGAGGAGATCTGGACCCGGCCGCCGGGAATCGCGTTCTCGATCCGTGGCGCCGAGATGACCCGTGAGTCGAGCACGATCGCGAAGTAGTTGCCGATGTTCGCGCGGGTGTACTCCTCGAAGAGCCGCGCCCCGTTCTCCTTGAGGACGAACGTCACGACCCGGGCGCCGGTCTGGCCGTCGGCGCCGATCGCCGCCGTCTCGAGCTCCTCGCCGCTGAACAGCGGCGGGAACTGGTCGAGGTCGATGAGCTCGCCCTCGTTCTTCTGGACGGTCCCGAGCGGGACGAAGTCGAGGCGGCCGGTCTGGCCGACGAGGGCCCGGACCGCGTTCGGGTCCGAGACGCCGGGGAGCTCGACGACGACCCGGTCGGCGCCCTGCGTGGTGATGATCGGCTCCGACACGCCCGAGGCGTTGACCCGCCGCTCGACGATGCCGCGGATGACCTCGAGGTCCTCCGGCCGCGGGATACGGTCGCCGACCTGCTGGGCCTGGTACTCGACGCGGAGGCCGCCCTGAAGATCGAGCCCGAGCTTCGTCTCGACCGCCCGCGTCCCGTCCGGGCTCGTCGCGTCCGGCACGCGGATGCCCGGGACGAGATCGACGATGAGGGCTGCGAGGCCGATGACGAGGATGAGGATCGGGCCGGTCTTGCGCATCGGTGGCGGATGATACACGGAAGGCGCTCACGGCCGAACGGGGCATCGCCCTCATTTCTCCCCCGGCGTTCACA
>DASTVH010000250.1:0-22274 GCA_035759195.1 Candidatus Limnocylindrales bacterium | reverse complement strand
CAGCCTCCTCGTCGGATTCGGCCCAGCCGAGGCCGACGACCGAGGTCAGCAGCCACTCGAGCAGGGCGTGGCGGCGGAAGATCGCGTCGGCGGCAGCCCGGCCCGGCGCGGTCAGGATGAGCTCGCGACCCTCACGCTGTTCGACGAGGCCGTCCGCCCCGAGGCGCCGGAACATCTCGCTCGCGGCCTGCGTCGTCACGCCCATCCGCCGCGCGACCTGGGCCGCCTTGATGTGCGAGCCGTCGCCGGCCATCACCCGCAGCGTCAGCAGGTACTCCTGGGCCGCGGCCGACAGGTCGTGGCTCTCGTTGCGGCGACTCATCGCCTCATGGTACGCGGCGCAGGCGGACGCGCCGGACGACCGCGAGCGCCGCCCCGACGAGCCAGGCGATCCCCAGGACGGCGGCGAGGATCGCGGCCGCCGCGTCGGGCTGGCGCGAGCCGCCGGTCGCGCTGAGGAAGACCGCCGTCGGGACCGATGCGGCAAGCGCGGCGAGCGTGCCCACCGCGGCGACCGCCGCGAGCGCCGGCAGGGCGAGGAGCACCGAGAGGATCACGAGCTGGCCGAGCCACGTCCCGACGCCGAAGAGCTCGACGCAGCCTGCAGCGAACCGGCTGCAGCCGGTCATCTCGCCGGCCGCCGTGGCCACCGCCAGACCGATCGGCGGCCAGGCGAGGAGGGCCAGGGCGACGCGACCAGCGAACCCGCCGGGCCAGGCGAGCGACCCGAGCCACGACGCCGCGGCCGATGCCGAGGAGTGTGCAGGCGGTGGGGCGGTCCCGGCGGGCGAGCGCGGACCGCGCGGCCCGCCCGGCCCGCCGGCGGGCGACGACCACGTTTCGGTGGCCGGATCGGCTGCCGCCGCTCCGCCCGGCGTTGCGGCGCCGGTCGGCATCTGGCCGCGCGGGCCTGGGGCCGGCCCGTCCGGTTCGTCGTCGATGTTGCGCCGCACGTCTTCCTCGGCCTCGGCCTCGAGCCCGGGCGACCCATCGCGTCGGCGTCGGGCACGGCGCTGGTACTCGGGGCCGTGCTTTCGCGGATCGGCGTACTCCTTGGGGTTGATCGTCCAGTACGTGCCGCTCGACGACCCATACCACGTCCCGCCCGACCATTCGGGCTCGAAGGGCTCGTCCTCCGCGGCGTCGTAGGTCGTCGACCCGAGCGTCGCCTTGTTGGCTGCGCGGCGCTCGCCCGGCCGCCCCGGAGCCGCGCCCGAGCGTGTCCGTGTCTCGCCGGGAGACGACCCGGCCGACGCCGCACGGCGCCCGGTCGGACCGGCAGCGCCGGCGTCCGGCCCTGGTGAGGTTCCCGGCCGCGCCCCGGGACGCCGGCCGGCTCGCCGCTCCCACGCCTCGCGGGTCGACCGGGCGCGGTCGGGGTCCGCCCGCCACGGCTCGCCGCCGCCGCGGCTCGCACCGGCAGGCCCACGGCCGAGCACATCGGGCGCGGGCCCGATCAGCGCCTCGTACGCCGCCTGGATCGCAAGGAACCGCGGCAGGGCCGCCTCGCCGGCCGAATCGGGATGGTTGGCCTTGGCGAGACGGCGATACGCGCGCCGGATCTCCTCGGTCGTGGCGTCGCGGGGAAGGCCGAGCGTGCGGTACGGATCTGGATCGGCGGCCATGACCGCCAGTGTGGCGCAGGTCGACCGGGCGTGCCGCCAGGGCACTCAGCCCGCGGGCGTCAGAACGTACCCGCTCAGCCCTGTCCCAGCAGCTCGCCGAGCGGGACCAGGTCGAACTCCGGGATCGCCTCCGCGCCGACGCGGCCGTGCGGGTCGTGGATCACGGGTCGGTGGTACCGCGCCAGCACGCGCAGCGCCTGGCCCTCGAGAACGCCGTTCTGGACGAGCGCCTCGACCGACGCCGCCCACGTGCCGCGGTCGTAGCCGTCGCCGTCCTCGATCTTGATCGCCATTCCGGTCGCCCGCCAGGTGGCACCGGACGCTCGTGGACCCGGCAGGATCGCGAGGCCGCGCAACGCCTCCATCCCGCTCTTGCTCGCGATCCGTCCCGGCAGCGCCTTCATCAGCGAGGTGTCGAGCCGGTCGCGGGTCCCGCCGATCATCTCGGGGTGGCCCATCATCGCGTCGCGGACGATCGTGAGGGCGGGCGCGATCTCCGCCCGGGGGTCTGACGCCGGAACCGCGCCCGGATCGGCCAGGAAGGCGTAGGCCCGGGCCACGTCTCGGAGGGGGAAGGCGTACGTGAGGAGCCCGCAGCCGTCGATGGCGGTCCGCAGCCCATCGTGCGTCGTCGCGAAGGCCCGGGCGACGGCCGAACGGTAGGCGACCTGCGAGGGGTGGTCCTCGAGCCAGTAGTCGGTCGGGTCCCAGTCGTTGAGGCGCGACAGCAGCAGCGACACCGAGTGCTGGCCCGAGCACATGTGGCGGATCGCCCCCGGCTTCTCGCCGTCGCGGGCGAGGCGGGCCGCGGTCAGCGCGTCGAGCGGCATTCCCTCGATCCCGGTCGCGATCAGCGCCTGGCTCACGCCGGCCCGCCGATACATGCCCTGGATCGTCCGGACGTGGAGGTCCTCGCCCGAGTGGGAGCTGGCCAGGATCGCGATCTCGGGAGGCTCGAGGTCGAACGCCTCGATCCCGCCGGCCTCGATCAGGGCGACGGCGCCGAACGGCTTGACGCAGCTTCGGAGCGTGACGAGCCGGTCGGGATCGCCGAGGCCGTGGATCAGCCGGCCATCGACGTCGGCCTCCACGATGTCGCCTCGGTGGACGCTTTCCTCGATGCCGTTGCGGACCTGCCGGACGAGGATCGGCGGGACGATCCGCGAACGGGCCGGGGCGCGGCGCCCGGCCGCGGATGGGCGCTTCGTCGACGGGCGCCGCCCGGCGGGCGATGGTCGGCCGGCCGGAATCTCGGGTGCGGTCACGATCCGGCGAGGATAACGCGACGGGCGACCGATCGGACGCGACGAACCGCGATTTCATCGGCCGCGGAGAGGCTCGAGCGGCCGGGAGGACCGGCCGGGCAACCACGCCGTGGGCACCCGGACGAGCCATCCGACCGGGCGCGACCCGGCCGCCATCCGACGCTATCGGCGGCGGCCGCCGGAATCAACCGACCGACATCAAGCGGGCCTTGCAACTTCGTTGCGGCAGTCGTCCGAGGGCCCCGTCGGCTTTGCTACGATGCCGCCACCGCCCTTCCCGAGCCCCGGAGGATCGTCCGTTGTCGCTCCCGCCGACCCTGCACGTCTCCCGGCATCCGGCGGTCCTTCACAAGCTGGCGATCCTGCGCGACGAATCGACCGAACCGAAGAAGTTCCGGGAAGTCGTCCGCGAGCTTTCCTGGCTGCTCGGCTACGAGGCGCTCGCCGACGCCCGGGTCCGGCCGCTGACGATCCGGACCCCGATCGAGGAGACCGTCGCAGCCGAGCTCGATGACCGGATCGGGCTCGTCCCGATCCTGCGGGCCGGCCTCGGGATGGTCGACGCGATGCTCGAGCTCATGCCGACCGCGGTCGTCTGGCACCTCGGCCTCTTCCGCGACGAACGGACCCTGCGACCGGTCGAGTACTACAACAAGCTGCCCGACTCGGCGTCGGTCGACCTCTGCCTGATCCTCGACCCGATGCTCGCGACCGGCGGCTCGGCGACCGCGGCGATCGAAGTGCTGAAGCGCTGGGGCGCCGTGCGGATCAAGCTCGTCAACCTGATCGCCGCCCCTGAAGGCGTCGCGGCGGTGACCGAGGCCCACCCCGACGTCCACATCCACTGCGCCGCGATCGACCGCCAGCTCAACGAGAAGGGCTACATCATGCCGGGCCTCGGCGACGCCGGCGATCGCCAGTTCGGGACGGGCGGATCGGACTGAACGACGCGGCCGGCAGACGGGCCGCCGACGACAGCCCGCCTCAATGGCGGGCCGCTCGATCCCACGAGGCCGGCCTGGCCTCGGGCACTGCAACCAGCCTACGGCGGCCCGTGTTGTGGTTGATGTGATCGCCGACGTCGCATCGACCGCTCCCCGGATCGGCCGGTTCATGTCGCTCGGCCGCGGATCGCTCGCGAGTGTCGCGCTCTTCCGCCACGGCGGCGTTCATCGAGACCCGGCCGAGGAGTGGACCGAGACGCCGTGGGCAGTCTTCACGATGAGCGGAACGTGGGGATTCCACTCGTCGACTGCCGCGGGCCCCGTCGATTCACGACAGGCGATCGTGGCCGGCCCAGGCGTGGCGTATCACTGCCGCCACGACGACCGGCGCCCCACCGACCGGACGATCGCGGTCGACCTCGCCGGCTGGCCCGAGGCCGGCGGGCTCGAGACCGACCGGGGCCTCGCCGGCCGGGCATCGTTCGCGAACGTGACGCCAGAGGTCCACCGGGCACGGACGAACCTCCTCGCTGAGGCGATTCGTGTCGGCGACGACGCGAGACTTCGGCTCGACCTTGCGGCAGCCGACCTTCTCGGCGCCCTGCTCCGGTCGCTGGCCGGCCCTGCCGTTGCACGCGGACACCCGGGCGAGCCCGACGCGGTGGATACCGCCCTCGCCTGCATGCGGGACCGCCTGGCCGACGACGCGCTCGATCTGGCGACGCTTGCCCGGGCTGCGGCGCTCTCGCCATTCCACTTCGCCCGCCTCTTTCGCGACCGCGTCGGTGAGCCACCGGTTCGGCACCTGCGCCGCCTGCGGCTCGAGCGTGCGGCATTGCTCCTGCGCGAGACCGACCAGCCGATCACCGATGTTGCCTTCGACGCCGGCTTCGGCAGTCTGTCGAACTTCGTCACAACCTTCCGGCTGGCCTATGGCGTCAGCCCGACCCGCTGGCGGCGGGCCCGCTCGCGTCGCTCAACCTGAGGTGCGCTGAACAGCAAGAACGAGCAAGCCAGCGCGGCCGCGGTCACCGAGCCTACGCTCATGCGCTATCTCGCCGTCCTCGGAAACCGCGACTTCGCCCTCCTCTGGATCGGGGCCACCCTCTCTCTGCTCGGCGACGGCCTGACATTCGTCGCTCTCGTCTGGCTCGTCCTCGATCGGGCCGGCGGAGCGACCGACGTCGGCGCGCTCGTGTTCTGGTACACAGGACCGGTCGTCGTTGGCGGCCTCCTGGCCGGCCTCGTCCTCGATCGCTTCGACCGGCGGCGGGCCCTGATCGGCGACAACCTTGTTCGCGGCGCAGCGATCGCCTCGATCCCAGTGGCCGCCGCACTCGGTGTGCTGACGAACGGTCAGATCCTGTTCGTCGCCGGCATCTACGGACTGCTGTACATGGTCAGCCTGGCCGGCATCCCGAGCCTGATCCCGAGCCTCGTCGACGACCGGGACCTCGAGACGGCGAACGCCCTCGAGACAGTGAGCTTCGGCATCGGGGGGATCGCGGGGCCGGCGATCGCCGGGGTGCTCATCGGCGCGGTCGGCGCCGCGAACGTGCTGGCGGTCGACGCGGCCTCGTATCTCGCGTTCGTCGCCTGTCTGGCGTTCGTCCGCGTGCCGCCGAGCTCGGGGACCGAGGGCCGAGACGTCCGCCACGGGTCTGGCCTGGGACCGGCGTTCGGGTTTCTCCTCCGCCAGCCGACGCTCCTCGCGATCACCCTGATGTTCATGAGCTTCAACCTCGGCGAGGGGATCCTCTTCGTCCTCCTGCCGGTCCTCGCCCGTGACGTCCTGGCGGTCGGGGCGAGCGGGTATGGCGCGCTCGCCGCCTCGTTCACCGCCGGTTCGCTCGTCGGGGCCCTCGCCGTCGGGGCCGTCCGGTGGCGCTGGCCGATCGGGCGCTCGATTGCTGCCGCCCAGCTCGCGACCGGCCTCGCGCTGCTCGGCCTGGCGCTTCGGCCGGACCTCGCCGGCGCGGTCGTCGTCCTCGCCCTCGCGGGTCTGCTGGCAGCGCCGCTGACGATCTGGGCCCAGTCGCTCCGGATGCGGCTCATCCCCGACGAGATTCGGGGCAGAACGTTCGCCCTGCTCCGGACCCTGATGCAGTCCACGCCGCCGTTGGGCGGCCTCGTCGGAGGGCTGCTCCTGTCGGCCGGCCTGCTCGACCCCGCGGCGATCGCGATCGGGCTGCTCGTCGCCGTCCCGGGCGCGGTCGGGCTCGTGCTGCCGGCGCTCGGCGGCGCGGCGATCGCCCGGCCGGCCGTCGATCGGGCGTCGCCGGGCGGTTCCCCGTCGTCGGTCGAGCCCGCCTGAGGATCAGCTCGGCTCGTTCATCGCGGCGATCTGGATCAGGTTGCCGCAGGTGTCGTCGAAGACGGCCGTCGTGACCGGACCCATTTCGGTCGGCTCCTGAGTGAAGGTCACGCCGTGTCCGCGCAGGCGTTCGGTCTCGCGCTCGACATCGTCGACCGCGAAGCTCGTGAACGGGATGCCGTCGTCGACGAGAGCCTGCTTGAACGGCCGGGCGGCCGGGTGGCTGTCGGGCTCGAGGAGGAGCTCCACGCCGTCGGGCTCGTCGGGCGACACGACCGTCAGCCAGCGCGCCTCGCCCAGATCGATGTCCTGCTTCTTGCGGAATCCGAGGACGTCCGTGTAGAACCGGAGCGCCTTCTCCTGGTCGTCGACGTAGACGCTCGCGAGGTTGACTTTCATGGCTTCTCCTTCGCTGGCCGCAGCCATCGCTCGGCGACCTGCTCGAGCGGCGCGGCGTTGAGGTGGTGGAACTTGTAGCGCCCTTCGCGCCGGACTTCGATGAGCCCGGCGGCCTCGAGCACGTCGAGGTGCTGCGAGATGGCCTGGCGGCTCGACCCGAGCCCGTGTTTCATCACGAGCCGGCCGCAGATCTCGAAGAGGGTCTGGCCGTCCCGTTCCGTCAGCTCGTCGAGGATCTTCCGGCGGGTCGGGTCGGCCAAAGCCTTGAACAGATCGCCCACGCCGTCGATGATATGCAAGTGGATTCTTGCATGTCAAGGAGCTGCCTGTCGCTGCGGCGCGCGCGATGAGTCCTTCGGCGCCCGGCGGTCGTATTGTCGAACCCGATTCTGGAGGGAGGACTCTTGATGCGCAGCGTGACCTATTCGATGAGCGTCTCACTCGACGGCTACATCGTCGGGCCGGACGGCAGCTTCGACTGGACGGCGCCCGACAAGGACGTCTTTCGCTTCTGGATCGACGAGATCCGGGAGGTCGGCGTCCACCTGATGGGACGAAGACTGTACGAGACGATGCTGTACTGGGAGACCGCCGACCAGGATCCATCGCTCGACGACGCCGAGCGCGAGTGGACGGCGCTCTGGAACCCGCTCCCAAAGGTCGTGTTCTCCACGACGCTGTCGGCGGTCCAGGGCACTGCCCGGCTCGCCTCCGGCGGCCTGGCGGAGGAGGTCGAGCGGTTGCGATCCGAGCCGGGGGAGGGCGACATCGCGATCGGCGGCGCGACGCTCGCCGCGGAGGCGGCGGCGCTGGGTCTCATCGACGAATACCGGGCTATGGTCTACCCGGTGCTGGTCGGCGGTGGCATTCCGTTCTTTCCGCAACACGATCGCCGGGTGGATCTCGAACTCGTCGAGACCCGCACGTTCAGCTCGAGGGTGGTCTACCTCCACTACCGCGTGACGAGGTAGCCGTGCGAAAAGTCCGTCGCCGACGGTGCAGGTCGGGGTCGAGCCCGACGAGAGGATCAGGTTGGACGCTGCAAGCATCGCCGCACTCAAGGCGTTGACCGATCCGCTCCGGCTGCGAATCGTGGGGCTCATCGCCGGCGGGCCGGCGACCCTGGACGAGATCGTTGCGCGGCTCCGGATCCCCCGTCGCGACGCAGTCCGCCAGCTGGGCCTCCTGCAGGCGAAGGGGATCGTTGGCGGAGGGGACGGTCGCCCGTACGAGCTCCGGATCGACACGCTCCAGGCACTCGGCCGCGATCTCGATGCGGCAGAGCGGGCTGCCGCGGGACGCGAGGCGGCGGTGTTCGCCGCGGCGAGCGGGCTGCCGCCCGAGGAGGCGAAGGTCCTGCGGGCCTTCATCGTCGACGGTCGTCTGGCTTCGATCCCGGCGTCGGAGAAGAAGCGGCTCGTCGTCCTGCGCTACCTCCGCGAGCAGTGCTTCGCCGAGGACCGCGACTACCCCGAGAGGGAGGTCAACCAGCGCCTCGCGCTCTTCCACCGCGACGTGGCGTCGCTGCGCCGGTACCTCGTCGACACGAGGCTCATGACCCGCGAGGCCGGCGTGTACCGGCGGGCCGGCGACGGCGACGGAGACGGCGACGCGGACTCCGACGCCTGACGATCGCCCGAAGAATCAGCGGCAGTGCCATCCGTTGTCGACGATGAGCTCGACCCCGTTGACCGAGCCGTTCTCGAGGAGGAAGACCACCGCTCCGACGATGTCGGCCATCGTCGCCAACTTGCCCGTCGGCGTCTGGGAGCGGTAGTTCTCGACCGCGGCCGGCTTCTCGGCCCAGAACGGGCTGTCGCCGACGATGCCGGGATGGATCGAGTTGACCCGGATCGGCTTGAGCTCCTCGACGAGCGTGCGCGTCAACCCGACGATCCCTCCGTTCACGGTGCTGACCGTGGTCGAGCCCGGGTACGGCCGCTCCTTGGCCATCCCGCCGAACAGGACGACCGAGGCATCCGGCACGAACCGCGGCACGAGCTGGTGGACGACTTCCGTGTAGCCGACGAGCTTGAGCGTCACGAGCCGGATCGCCCGCTCGATGTCGTACTCGGCGACGCTGTTCGCATCGCGGTCGATCGCGGCGAGGACGAGGTGGCGAACCGATCCGACGTCGGCCAGGGCCGGCGCGATCGACTTCGGCGCCGACAGGTCGAAGGTCACGCCGCGGACATTGCCCTCGACGGAGCCGACGGCCGCCTCGACGTTCGCCGGAGTCTGGCCGGTCAGGACGACCTCGCGGCCGGTCGCCGCGAAATGGCGGACGATCTCCAGGCCGATCGCCCGTGTGCCGCCGACGACGACGACCGCACCGTCACTCGACATCGTTCTCCTCCTCGAAGCGGCGCCAGGTCGGGGCCCAGCGATAGGAATGGCGGACCGGCGGCTGGGGCGCCTGCGTCTCGATCCAGCGGACCCGCTCGGTCCCGGTGTTGTAGAAGCCATGGAGGCTGCCGACGCCCGCGAACATCACGTCGCCCGGTCGCAGGACGTGCTCCTCGCCGTCGAGCTCGGCCTCGATCTCGCCCGCGAGGAAGAAGTACGTCTCCTCGAACGGGTGGTCGTGGGCCTGGGCCGACCCGCCCGGCTCGTAGTCGACGGTGAACATCGTGAGGAGGTCGGCGCCGAAGACGCGATCGACGAGCATCTTCACGCTGATCCCGCTGTAGACGACGAGGGCCGTGTCCATCCCGGCCGGCCGCCGCCCGCGCGCCGGGTCGCCGAGACGGAGCGCCTCGGCTTGGGGCGGCGTGCCTTCGTAGTGTCCGACCCAGCGGCTCGTCGGGCTGCCGAACGAGGGTCGAGCGGCGCGGGAGGCGAACGCCGCGAGGTCGAACGGCTCGCGGGCGAAGAACGTGTCCCTGCGGCCGGCGTCCCGGCCGAGGCGCAGGGGGGTGTTCACCGAGAGCAGCCTGGTCGCCTCGTCGCCGTCGTTCGCGAGGGCGTGCCAGGTCCCGATGGTCATCATGGCGAAGTCGCCCGGCACGAGGCGGTGGACCCGGTCGTCGAGCTCGAGCAGCAGCTCGCCGCCCAGGACGTAGAGCGCCTCCTCGAACGAGTGGACGTGGCGCCGGAGCCAGCCGCCGGGAGCGATGGCGACCGTCGCGAGCTCGGTGTGGACGGCACCCTGCTCGGGCCCGATCACGACCCGCCGGGCGAGGCCGGAGGCATTCGCGCCGGCCGGGGCCGGCGAGTCGGCGAACCCCCAATCGGCGCGGACGATGGCGTGCATCAGCTCCTCGTTCGATGGCCGGTGGCGACGTCCCGAGTGTGTAGTGTCATTGAACGGTTCGTCAAGGTTCGGCAGGCGCCCGGGCCGGGCGCCAGCCCGGCGTCAGGATCGCTTTCCCGGCCCGGGCGACGCGTCGTCCTCGAACGGCCGGTCGGCGGGGCGCCTGCCCAGGACGAACCAGATCGCGTGGACCACCTCTGGGCCGGGGTTCGAGAGGCGATGGGGGATCGTCGAGTCGAGGGTGACCGCGTCGCCCGGACCCAGGACGTGTTCGTCGAACCCGATCGCGACGTGGAGCGTGCCCGACAGGATGTAGCCCCACTCCTGGCCGTTGTGTCGCTGGAAGTCGTGCTCCGGGCTCGAGGCGCCACCGACCTCGTAGGTCACGTAGAGGAAGTCGACATTCGGGATCGAAGCCGAGGTCAGCCGCTCCCAGACCACGCCCGACGCGAGCCGGATCGTGCGCCGGCCCGACGATCGCTGGACCGGATCGCGCGGCAGCACGATCGGGGGCATGCCGGCGTCCTCCGCCGGAAGGGTCGCCGCGTCGCCGGGCGCGACATCCGGAAGCGGCCCGTCGCCCCCGTCATCTTCGGCCGGCGCTGGCTCGCCGGGGAACCGCGCGTCGGCGAACAGCAGCTCGTCGAGCGAGACGCCGAGCTCGCTGGCGATCGCGTAGAGCGTGTTGACCGAGGGCGTCGCGCGGCCGGTCTCGACCTGGGAGATCAGGCTCGCCGACACACCGAGCCGGTCGGCCAGGCTGCGAAGGCTCAGGCCGCGGGCGCCGCGGGCCGCCCGCAGGCGCGGGCCGATCGGCGGGTACCGGGCCTCCTGGCCGTTGCCCGCGCCCTTCGCCACCACATCCCTCCTCGCGCCGCGTGATCCCCGGCCATGGTAGCGCCCGACCGGTCCGCTCAGGCCCGGCGCGTGTACACCTCTATTGAAACCGCTGTGTCGTGGGGTCATACTCGACGACGAACGCGAGCGCCGCCGCAGCGCCCCGCAGCACCGCGCGATCCCCGGCACCCGCCCCAAGCCGATCGGCCGGGCCGGGAAAGGAGGCCACCCTCGTGAGCGCCATTGACCTCGCCCCGCGAACGTCGACCGCGACCCGGCCGCCGGCCTCGCCCGGGTCCATGACCGTCGACTGGGAGGAGCGGGTCGATCCGGATCGGCTGCGGACCTACCGCTTCGGGCGGGCCCGCGACGCCCTCGAGGCATCGGAGCTCGGCGCCCTGCTCCTCTTCGACTTCAACAACATCCGCTACGTCACGAGCACCCACATCGGCGAGTGGGCTCGCGACAAGATGACCCGCTTCGCGCTCCTCACGCGCGGCGGCCAGCCGCACCTGTGGGACTTCGGGTCCGCCGCCAAACACCACCGCCTCTACTGCCCCTGGCTGCCGCCGGAGAACGTACGCGGCGGGATGATCGGGCTCCGCGGCGCGGTCGCTCCCGAGGCCGGCCTCTTCGCCGGCGCCGCCCGTGAGGTCCGCGAGATCCTCCGGGCCGAGGGCGTGTCGGACATGCCGGTCGGCGTCGACATCGTCGAGCCCCCGATGCTCGCCGCGCTCGAGGCGGAGGGCATCGCCGTCCGCGACGGCCAGCAGGTGATGCTCAACGCCCGGGAGGTGAAGTCGGTCGACGAGATCACCCTCCTCAACACCGCCTGCGCGATGGTGGACGGCGCGTACCAGCTCATCGCAGAGCAGCTCAAGCCGGGGATCCGCGAGAGTCAGCTCGTCGCCAACGTCACGAAGCTGCTGTTCGACATGGGCGCCGAGCACGTCGACAACATCAACGCGGTCTCCGGTGAGCGCTGCAGCCCGCATCCCCACGTGTTCTCGGACCGCTTGATCCGTCCCGGCGACCAGGCGTTCTTCGACATCATCCAGACCTTCGTCGGCTACAAGACGTGTTACTACCGGACGTTCGTCGTCGGTCATGCCAGCGACGCCCAGCGCGACGCCTACAAGAAGGCCCGCGAGTGGATCGACGCCTCGATCGAGCTCATGCGGCCGGGAACCGGCACCGACGAGGTCGCGCGCGTCTGGCCGAAGGCCGAGGACTTCGGCTTCTCGAGCGAGATGGAGGCGTTCGGCCTCCAGTTCGGACACAGCGTCGGGCTGTTCCTCCACGAGCGGCCGATCATCAGCCGGCTCAACTCGCTCGACCACCCGGTCGAGATCAAGGAGGGCATGGTCATCGCCCTCGAGACGTACTGCCCGGCAAAGGACGGCTATTCGGCCGCACGGATCGAGGAGGAGGTCGTCGTCACCGTCGACGGCCCGCAGGTCATCACCCGCTTCCCGTCGGCGGAGCTGTTCGTCGCGAACCCGTACTGAGGACGACATGGCGACCACCCGACCGCGCCCCGAGACCCCCGCCGAGCTCGACCCGGAGCTCCGACTCCGGATGTACCGGACGATGGTCGAGTGCCGCCGCTTCGAGACGCGAGCCCAGGAGCTGTTCTTCGAGGGGCTCGTCCGGGGCACGACGCATCTCGGCGTCGGCCAGGAGGCGGTCGCGGCCGGCTTCGCGGCGGCGATGCGCGACGACGACTACACGTTCGCCACGTACCGCGGCCACAACCACGCCCTCGCTCGCGGCGCGCCGATGGGTCCGCTCTACGCGGAGCTCTTCGGCCGGGCGAACGGCCTCATGGGCGGCAAGGGCGGCTCGATGCACATCACCGACGTCGACCACCACATGATGGGCTCGTACGCGATCGTCGGGGCCCACCTGCCGATCGCCCTCGGGGCCGCCTGGTCGGCCCAGTACCGCAAGTCCGGCCAGGTCGCGGTCTGCTTCTTCGGCGACGGGACGACGAACATCGGGGCGTTCCACGAGGCGCTGAACATGGCGGTCGTCTGGAAGGCGCCGGTCATCTTCGTCTGCGAGAACAACCAGTACATGGAGTACACGCCGATCGGCGCCGTGACGGCGGTTGCGCGCCCGGCCGCCGACCGAGCGAGCGCGTACGGCCTCGAGCCGATCGTCGTCGACGGCAACGACGTCGAGGCGGTCCACGCGGTGGCCCTGGTCGCGATCGAGCGCGCCCGCGCAGGCGAGGGACCGTCGCTCGTCGAGGCCGTCACGTACCGCCACGGCGGCCACTCCCGGGCCGATCCCGGCAAGTACCGGCCCGACGAGGAGGTCGAGGCCTGGAAGAAGCGCGACCCGATCCCGGCCTATCGGGCGCGGCTCGCCGAATCGGGCGCCGAGGCCGCCGCGCTCGACCGGATCGACGAGGCGACGGCGGCGAAGGTCCAGGCGGCGGAGGACGAGGCGCGGGCGGGCCCCGAACCCTCGCCGCAGGTGATCGAGACGCAGGTCTGGGCCGACGGCGGCTCGTCGTGGCGTGGGACTCGGTGACGACCCGTGGCTGAGATCACCTATCGGCAGGCGGTGGCCGCCGGGATCGCCCAGGAGATGGAGCGCGACGAGACCGTCGTCCTCATCGGCGAGGACGTCGGCGCGGCCGGCGGCGTCTTCAAGCTGACCGAGGGGCTCTTCGAGAAGTTCGGGCCCGAGCGGGTCCGGGACACGCCGATCAGCGAGCAGGCGATCGTCGGCGCTGCGATGGGTGCCGCGATGACCGGCCTGCGCCCGATCGCCGAGCTGATGTTCAGCGACTTCTTCGCGGTCGCCTGGGACATGGTCGCGAACCAGATCGCGAAGACCCGGTACATGACCGACGGCCAGGTGTCGCTGCCCCTTGTCCTGCGCACGGCGAACGGGGCCGGGCTGCGCTTCGGGGCCCAGCACAGCCAGAGCGTCGAGAACTGGGCGATGGCGATCCCGGGGCTGAAGGTCGTCGCGCCGTCGACCCCGGCCGACGTCGTCGGGCTCATGGCGGCCGCGATCCGCGACCCGGACCCGGTCGTCTTCTGCGAGCACAAGGCGCTCCTCGCGAACAAGGGTGAGGTGCCCGATGGCGAACACGTCCTGCCGCTCGGACAGGCGGCGATCGTCCGGGAGGGCTCCGACTGCACGATCGTCGCGGTCGCGGCGATGGTGCCGCGGGCCGTCGAGGCGGCCGAGGGGCTGGCGGGCCGGCACGGGATCTCGGCGGAGGTGATCGACCTGCGGACGCTCGTCCCGCTCGACGTCGCGACGATCCTCGGCTCGGTCGAGAAGACGAGCCGGCTCTTCACGGTCGAGGAGAACCCGCGGCTCTGCGGCTGGGGCGCGGAGATCGTCTCGATCGTGGCCGACGAGGGCTTCTACAGCCTGGACGCGCCGCTCGTCCGGATCACGACGCCGCACGTGCCCCTGCCCTCGGCCGCCGTCCTCGAGGACGCGGCGCTGCCGACGGTCGAGCGGATCGTCGAGACGGTCCGGCGGCGGCTCGAGGAGGCGAAGTGAACGTTCCACGGCGGTCCGCGGCAGCGGGCCGGCACGTCCGCCGATGACGGCCGTCGCCCTCGTCGGGACGGGGCGGATGGGCTCCGCGATGGCCCGCTGCCTTGCCCGGGCCGGCCTGCCGCTCGTCGTCCACAATCGGACCCGCGACCGGGCCGAGGCGCTCGCGGCGGAGCTCGGGGCGCAGGTGGCGGCAACACCCGCCGAGGCGGCATCGGGCGCCGACGTGGTGCTCACGATGCTCGCCGACGACGCGGCCGTGCGGTCGGTCTACGACGGGGCCGAGGGCCTGCTCGCCGGCGCCGACCGAGGCACCGTCCTGGCCGACCTCTCGACGGTCACGCCAGACACGCTGCGGGCGTTCGATGCCGCTGCCCGGTCGGCCGGCGTCGGGCTGCTCGACGCCCCGGTGTCGGGCAGCGTCACGACCGCCGAGGCCGGCCAGCTGACGCTGATGGTCGGCGGCGCGGCGGAGGACCTCGAACGTGCCCGGCCGGCCCTCGAGCCGCTCGCGAAGGCGATCGTCCACGTCGGGCCGCTCGGATCCGGCGCCGCGATGAAGCTCGCCGTCAACACCGTGATCTTCGGGCTGAACGAGGCGCTCGCCGAGGGCCTCGTCCTCGCGGAGGCGGCCGGCATCGACCGCTCGGTGGCCTACGGCGTGATCGCCGAGAGCGCCGTCGGGGCGCCGTACGTCGGCTACAAGCGGGCGGCCTTTCTCGAGCCCGACGCGACGCCGACCGCGTTCGCCCTGGACCTGGCCGAGAAGGACCTTCGCCTGATCGAGACGCTGGCGGCGTCGCTCGGGGTGCCCATGCCCCAGGCCAGGACGAACCTCGAGGTCGTCCGGGCGGCGTCGGACGCGTTCGGCGGCAGCGTCGCCTTTGCCTCGGTCGCCGGCCACCTGCGCAACCGGCGCCAGAACTGACCGAACCTGTCGAGCGAAACCTGAAGGAGGAGGAGAGCGCAAGTCGAGGCAGCACCAGCGGCCGCGCCCCGAGCGGCGACACTGCGGACCCCCACGAGCCAGCGCCACAGAGGAGAAAGGGACCTGACCGTGACCGATCGCATTCTCATCCGCGGCGGCATCGTCCTCAGCCAGGACGACGAGCTCGGCGAGATGGCCGGCGCCGACGTCCTCATCGAGGGCGACCGGATCGCCGACGTCGGCCGGGGCCTGAGCGCCGCGGACGCCAGGATCATCGAGGCGGACGGCGACATCGTGATCCCCGGCTTCGTCGACACCCACCGCCACACCTGGGAGACCTCGATCCGGACATGCGCGCCGGACTACACCCTGGGGGCCTACTTCGGGGCGATCCTCGACCAGTTCGCCCCCAAGTACCGGGCGGAGGATGTCTACGCCGCGAACCTTTGGGGCGCGCTCGAATGCATCAACGCGGGCATCACGACGCTCGTCGACTGGTCACACATCATGAACTCACCCGAGCATGCCGACGCGGCCGTCAAGGGCCTCCAGGACGCGGGCCTGCGGTCGGTCTTCGCCTTCGGCTTCCCGAACACCTCGATCCAGGACTGGTGGTTCGGGCCGGACTACGGCGGCAGCGTCGAGCGGATCAACGGCGACGAGGCCCGCCGCATCCGCTCGCAGTTCCTGAGCGACGACCAGGGCCTCATCACGATGGCCCTTGCGACGCGCGGCACGAACTTCTGCAAGCCCGAGATCGTCCGTTACGAGTGGGAGCTCGCGAAGGAGCTCGGCATCAACATCACGGTCCACGTGGCGATGGACCGGTTCGGCTACACGAAGATGCAGCTGCGCGCCCTCAAGGAGCTCGACCTGCTCTACCCGAACACGACGTACATCCACGCCTCGCATCTGCTGGACGACGAGTGGGAGATGGTCCGCGACTCCGGTGGCAACGTCTCGCTCGCGCCCCAGATCGAGCTGCAGATGGGTCACGGCTGGGCGCCCGCGGCGACCGCCTCGAAGATGGGCATCCCGGTCGGGCTCTCGTCCGACGTGGCGACGACCGCCTCGTCCGACCAGTTCACCCAGATGCACGCGATCTTCGCCTCGGAGCGGGCCCGGCGCCACCAGGCGGCCTGGGACGAGGACCTGGACGGCAACACCCCGACCCCCGACCTCATCGACTCGCGCACGGTCCTGCGCTGGGCGACGCTCGAGGGGACGATGGTCGCCGGCGTCGCCGATCGGGCCGGTTCGATCACGCCCGGCAAGAAGGCCGACATCGTGATCATCGACACGAAGGCGGTCAACGTCGCGCCGGTCATCGACCCGGTCGGCGCGGTCGTCTGTGCCGCCGACACCGCGAACGTGAAGACGGTGCTCGTCGACGGCAGGATCCTCAAGGAGGACTTCCGGCTCGCCGCCTCGCTCGACGGGCCGCGCCGCCTCGTGGAGGCGTCGCGGGACTACCTCGTCAGCCAGGTTGAACCGCAGGAGGGCTGGCTGGCCGCGGCCGTGACGACGTAGAAACCAGCGCGCCCTCGCCGCTGCTCCTTGCCCCGCCCGGCATCCGCCGGCCGGGGCCCACCGACCCCGGAGCGGTCCTCAGTTCGTCGGTACGACGATCACGTACTTGCCGTACCAGGCCTTGTCGTAGGCAGGTGTCGCGTCGGTCTCAAGATAGGTGTTGAACGGCGACCACGACGTGCCGACACTCGCGTGTCGCGTGCCGAGCGGGTCACTGTAGTAGTAGCTCAACAGCTTGAAGTCGCCGTGGTTCGGGTTGCGTGACGCCGTGAACCCTGTCATGACGACCGCGTGCCGGCCGTGCTGGACGAGCAGACCGACCGGCTTGCGGAACGCGGCAATCCTGCTGGCGGCCCGCTTCAGGGCCTCGTACCTCGAGCCGTATGCCTCCCAGCGGTAGAGCGTCGGTCGGATCGTGTAGTGCGAGTAGTACGTTGCGGCCGTCGCCCAGCCGAGCGGATCGGTCCCGCGCTGGACGCTGTCGTTCAGCACGTCCTTCGACTGCGCGTATCGGAGGATGGCCAGCTGGTTCAGGTTCAGGTCACGGCCGTTCAGGATGTTCATCATCATCGCGACCGACGCGGGGACGCACGTCCGATTGTCGACCTGTCGCTCGTACGAGCTCCAGAAGTACGTGTCGTAGGTGAACGACGAGGCGGCCGACGTCCGGGCCGGCGCAGCGCCGACGACGGCGGCGAAGGCGAGGATCGAGAGCGAAAGAACGACGAGGTGACGGAGGCGGGCGGGCATCTCGACTCCTGGCGGCGACCGGGGCCGGCGAACCTCGGCGGAACGGCGGCGGCGGCGGGACATCGGCCGAAGGGGCCGCGGGGCCCGGAATGGCTGGGCGGAAGCTGGGGCATCCGGCCGGGCGCGGCTCCTCCCGGCGGGCGGAGGATCGCCTCCCAGCATACCGGCGGCCGCAACCCGGACGATCGTCGCCGGCAGGCGGGACCATGCCGCCGACGTTCGCCCGACGGGGCTTTGATAGATTCGCCGACGCATGGCGCCGCCGACGAGCCGACTCGCCGCCCTCCCCGCCGCGGGCCTTCTCGGAATGGTCCTCCTCGTTGCGGCGGCATGTTCGCCTGCTCCCCCGGCCGGCGCGTCGCCGTCGGTCTCCGCGAGCGGCTCGGCCGTGCCGTCGGTCGCCCCGACCCCGTCCGCGTCGGATCCCGCTTCCTCGGCGACGGGCGGCGCCGGCGCCGATCCCGACGCTGCGGCGGCCCTCGACGCCTTCCGGGCATTCGTCCAGACCGACCAGAGCTTCCACATGCGGGCCGACATGCTCCTGACCGTGGGGACGCTGACGCTCGACATGGATGTGAACGCCGACGTGGCGGGCGGCGACGAGAAGGGCACGATCGACGTTCGCGGTGCCGGCACGTCGGTCCACATGGACATCGTCGTCGTGGACGGCTCGGCCTACGGCCGGATCGCCCAGCGCGACTGGATCGTCCTGCCGGCCGACACCTCATCGTCGAATCCGCTGCTGGCGCTCGATGTCGAGGGCCTCGAGGCAGTCGGCATCGTCAACGCCGCCGGGCAGCTCGCCCATCACTTCCGGACCGACGACGTCTCGATGATCGACACCGGCACGATCACCGGTACCTCGATCACCGAGCTGCGGCTCGACACGGTCGGCTTCGACGTGTACGTCACCGACGACGGCGTGCCGATCACCGCCGTCATGGAGTTCGCCGGAGAAGGCACGGTGGAGGGCGCCAGCCAGACGATCGAGGCGACGGTCCGCTACGACTTCTCGAAGTTCGGCGAGCCGGTCGTCATCGAGCCGCCGATCTGAGGCTCGGGGCGGCGCCGGCGCCACTGGGGGCGGCGCCGGCGCCACTGGGTGAGTCGGCCGGCGCCCGGTCGCACCAGACGAGGCTCGCGTCGGCCGGTGGCAATGCGCCCTCCACGAGCGCCCGAACCCACGATCGCTACGAGGCCGGGCAGGCACTTCCGAAGACCTCCGGATAGCGGGCGACGAGGCGGCGGTTCGCGGCGGTCGGCCGGACGAGCCGGACGGTGACCACGCGCACGGGAGCGCCCGGGGCGTGCGTGGGTGGACCCGCCGCGGCCGTTGTGCCCGCGGCTTGTTCAGCCGTGGACAACGTGAGTGCTGCCGAGGGGCGGAAAGCGGGCCGGGACGGGCAGACGCGAGCCGGGCGTGGCGCCGCGGGAAGAGCGGAGCCGGCCCGTGGGGGCCGGCTCCAACATGCGCGGGTGATCGACGGCTCAGTCGCCGCCGGGCGTCACCTCGACCGTGCCCTTCTCGAAGCCCTCGCCGATCGCGTCCTCGGTGATGCCCTCGAGCGCCTCCGCGGCGAGATCGGTGGTGTACGCGTCGACGGACGGGTCGTTCTGGATGATCCCGGCGTCCTTCGAGATCCGGACCGTCTGCTGCCAGAAGACCGGATCCATCACGCCGATGCCCTCCGGCGACGGCCAGATCAGCGGGTTGATCTCGTTCATCATCCAGCGCTGGTGGCCGGCGCCCAGCTGTGAGCCGGCGTCGGTCGTGTACTGGATGCAGTCGTCCTGGTTCTCTCGGCAGTAGATCCAGCCGCGGAACGACGCCCGCAGGAAGCGGACGGCCACGTCCCGGTTGGTGCCCTCGTCGAGCCACGCCTTCCGAACGAAGATCGCGTCCTGGAGCATCGCCGAACGGAAGTCGTTGTAGTTGATGACGTTCAGGTCTTCGGGCTGGTAGAGCTCGCCGGTCTCGGGGTTCGCCGCCTCGAGCACCTGGGCGTACTCGTTGTAGATCATCGCCTCGGCCACGTCGATCTCGCGGTTGAGGAACGCGACCATGTCGAACTGCTGGATGACCTTCTGGTAGGTCGTCGCCGGGTCGCCCCCGGCCTCGAGGCCGGGCTCCAGGCCGCAGGCCCTGGCCGCTGCGGTGACTTCGTATTCGTTGCCGAAGTCCCAGACACCGACCTTCTTGCCGGCGTAGCCGCACGGATCGGTGATCCCGGTGTCCTTCCAGGTGACCGACAGCGTGCCCGAGCGCTGGAACACCTGGGCGATGTTCACGAGGTCGGAGCCCTGCTCGCGGGCCTCGAGGACCTTCGGCACCCAGCTGATCGTGAACTCCGGGCCGTCCGGAGCCGAGCCGACCGTGTGCGGGGCGATCGTCGGGCCGCCGGCGACCATCTCGACGGTGAGGCCCTCGGCCTCGTAGTAGCCCTGCTCGTCGGCGGCGAAGTAGCCGGCGAACTGGGCCTGGGGCGTCCACTGCAGCTGGAGCCGGACCGACGCCGGCTCGGGGGCGGTTGTCGCGGAGCCACCGGGCTCGGCCGAGGCAGAGCCGGACGGGGCCGCCGCCGACGGCGTGGCCGCCGCCGACGCGGACGGCGAGGGCGACGCCCCGCCGCCACAGGCGGCGAACGCGACGGCGCTCACCGCCACCAATGCGAGGATGGGCCTGGTCTTCATGCGCACTCTCCTGCGTGTCCCTCGGCGGACCGAGGGCCTCCTCCAACATGAGCCGTCATGCGATGCCGGACCGCGGAACGATACCGCGTCCGGCGCGGCCGCGGCGGCTCGGACCGCGCCGGGTCGTGCTCGCTCCCGGCCCGCCCCGGAAACGTGCCGATCAGGTGCCTTCCGTCGCCCGCATCGAGGCATGCCACGGGATGACGATCCGCTCGATCGCCACGATCGCGAGGTAGAAGACGATGCCGGTCGCGGCCGCGAGCAGGATCGCCGCCCACGTGACGTCGAACCGCAGCGCGCTCGAGCTCTGGACGATGACCCGGCCGAGGACGAGCGAGGCACCCCCGAAGTACTCGGCCACGATCGCGCCGATGAGCGACAGCGTCGTCGCAAGCTTCATCGCCGTGAAGAAGTACGGCAACGCGTTCGGGATCCGGACCTTTCGCAGGACCTGCCATTCGGTCGCCGCAGAGGCACGCATGAGCTCGAGCGCGGCCGGATCGACCTGGACGAGCCCGCGGGTCACGTTCGCCATCACCGGGAAGAAGACGAGGACCGCGGCCATGACCATCTTCGAGAGCGGGTTCTCCAGGCCGAACCAGTTGTTGAGGATCGGGGCGAAGGCGATGATCGGGACCGCGTTGGCCGCGATCGCCAGCGGCAGCAGGACGCCCCGGGCCGTCGCCCAGCGGGCGGTCGCGAACGCGACGGCGACGCCGGCGACCGTGCCGATCGCCAGGCCGCCCAGCGCCTCCACCAGCGTCGCCTGGGCCGAGGCGAGCAGGTTGAACCGCGAGCTCGTCAGGTTCTCGTTGAGAGCCGCGACGATCGCGGTCGGCTTGGGCAGGATGAACTTCTGGAGGTTCAGGGCGCTGACGATGAGCTCCCACGCGACGATCGCACCGACGAAGACGATGACGGCCGGCGCGTAGTAGCGGACGCGCTGCCGCCAGCGCCCGGCGGCACCGCCGCCGGCCGCGACCACGACCCCGGCCCCAGCCCCGGCTCCGGCCGCCGCGCCGCTCACCCCACCGCTCCCTCGGCGAGGGTCCGCTCCTCGGACGCGATCCCGCCGCCGGCGCCGCCGTCCGCGTCGTCGCCCTCGAGTCCGCCGCCCGCCCGGAGCGCCTCGCGGACGTCGGTGACGAGCTCGAAGTAGCGCCGGCTCTCGCGGGTCTCGAGGTCGCGCGGCCGCGGCAGGTCGATGTCGATGACCTTCGTGATCCGCCCCGGCCGGGCGCTCATCACCACGACCCGCGACGAGAGGAAGACCGCCTCGGGGATCGAGTGGGTGACGAAGACGATCGTCGTGCCGGTCCGCTCCCAGATCCGGAGCACCTCGGAGTTCATCCGCTCGCGGGTCATCTCGTCGAGCGCCCCGAACGGCTCGTCCATGAGCAGGAGCGCCGGCTCGATCGAGAGGGCTCGCGCGATCGCGACGCGTTGCTGCATCCCGCCCGACAGCTGGTACGGATAGTGGCGGGTGAAGTCGGCGAGCTCCACGAGCTGGAGCATCTCGCGCGCCCGCTTTGCCCGCTCGGCGGGCGGCCGGCCCAGGATCTCGAGCGGGAGCTTGACGTTGTCCTCGACCGAGCGCCACTCGAAGAGGACCGGTGCCTGGAAGACGATCCCGTAGTCGCGGTCGCGACGGGCCATGGCCGCCGGCTTGCCGTTGACCACGACGTCGCCGCGCGTGGCCGGCACGAGGTCGCCGATCACCCGCAGCAGGGTCGACTTGCCGCAGCCCGACGGGCCGATGAGCGAGACGAACTCGCCGCGCCGGATCTCGAGATCGATCCCCTGGAGCGCCGTCGTTGCCGGCTGCCCGCCGCGGCCGAAGACCTTGTCGACGGCGCTCAGGCGGACGATCGGCTGTTGCTCGGTTCCGGTCATCAGGTTCGGCGACCCTCCACTGGCCTGATCATCAACCCGCCTCGGCACGCGCGCGGCCCCGGAGCGCAAGGAGCTCCGCCGCGTGGACGACGAGATAGAACGCGATCCCGACGAGCGCTGCCGCGAGGATCGCCGTCCAGAGCTTCTCGGGGCCGGTCGCGTAGTACTGGTTGAACGTCGTGATCACCCGCCCGAGGCCCTCGTCGATCGAGCCCGCGTCCTCGCCGATGATCGCCCCGACGATGCTGGCGGTGGCCGAGATCTTGAGGGCGGTGAAGAGGTACGGGAGCGACGCGGGCAGGCGAACCTTCAGGTAG
>DASTVH010000249.1:0-4330 GCA_035759195.1 Candidatus Limnocylindrales bacterium | reverse complement strand
GCGCTGGTCGTCGACCCAGAAACGCTCCTCGAACCGGTCGCGGAGCTGGGCGGCCTCGCGCGTCAGGCGGGCCGTGAGGGCGTTCTCGCCGCGAATCGTGGCAAGGGCCGCCATGCGCAGCTTCGCGTCGTAGACGTAGCCCTGGACCTCCGCCAGGGCAATCGGCGGGCGGCACTCCCTGCCGTTCCGGTCGCGGATCGCGTCGAACGAATCCTTCCAGCCCTGGTTCAGCAACCCGCGCGAGGATCGGCGCTCGTATTCGACGAAACCGTCGCCGTCGCGGTCGCCCCACTCGTCGATCCAGCGCAGGGCGGCGAGGGCGTTCGGCCAGAGGCGATCGACGAGGTCGCGGTCGCCGGTCCACTCGTAGGTGGCCCCGAGCAGGACGAGCCAGAGGGGGGTCGAGTCCACGCTGCCGTAGTACGGCGAGTGCGGCAGCTCGCCGGCGCGGGCCGTCTCGCCGGCTCGTAGCTCGTGGAGGATCTTGCCCGGCTCCGCGTCGCGGAACTCGTCGACCTCGGTCGCCTGGAGCGCGGCGAGTACCTCGAGCGTTTCGACGGCGAGCTGCGGCCGGAAGGCGAGGAGCTGGAGCGCCGTCAGGATCGAGTCGCGCCCGAAGAGCGTCGCGAACCAGGGGATGCCCGCCGCGACATAGCGACCGCCGGGGATCGGGCCGTCGTTCACGAGGAGGCGGAGGTCGGCCACGCTCCGGCTGATCGTCCGGTTGAAGAGCTCGTGGTCGGTCGTGACCTCGGTCGTGCTGCTCGTCCACGCGCGGTAGGCGGCGGCGCCCTCGTCCCAGGCGACGAGCGGCCGTGGCGGGAACAGGTCGGCCGGCCTGCGGGCGGCCGCGCCGGTCGAGTTGCGCCTGCCCGACGGCAGGTCGGTCTGGCTGCCCCAGACGACCCACTCGAGAGCGTGCTCCTCGCCCGCCGCGAGCCGCCAGCTCCAGCGCAGGCGGATGCAGCCGCCGAGGTCCGGCTGATCGCCCGGTTCGACCGCCTCGACTCGAGCCGCTGCGCTGAAGGCGACGTGCGTCCGGCGGCGGCGCCCGTCGACGCCGTCGTAGCCGAAGGTGACCCGCGAGTCCGTGACGGCCACCGGCAGGAGCATCCCCCGCTCGCGGGGGAAGCCGCGGACCTCGAAGATGTCGGCCGAGTCGTCGGCGAGCTCGATCGAGATCTCGACCGTCTCGTCCTCCTCCGAGAAATTCACGAGGGTGACGGTCTCGCGGAGCGCCTCGCCGTCGAGCAGGCGCTCCCGGGTGATCCCGAGTTTCTTCCCGCTCAGGCCCTGGCCCGGACGGATCTTGTCGTCGGGGTTGCGGTCGAGGGTCGGGTTCGTCAGCTGGATCACGCCCCGATAGTTCGCCCCGGTCGAGCCCTGGAGGACGACCGGCCGGGCGCCGGAGACTCGGAGCACCGAGCACGACAGCAGGCGCGTGTCGCGCAGGTAGAGGCCGAGGCCGCGCGAGTCCGAGTGGATGTCGCCGAACTGGTCGGTGAGGAGGAAGAGGTTGCCGTGTTTGAGCACCTGGACGCTGCCGAGGTCGGTCGCCTTCTCGATCGGGGTGATCCGGGGCTCCACGAAGCGGATCCCCTGGCCGAGGCCGGCCTCGGCCGAGCGGGCCCTGGGCGCGGCCTTCGTGTCAGTCATCGTCGCCTCCGGTCAACGTCGCCAGGCGCTCCGCCTGATCGGCCATCCGGAGCGCCTCGATGAGCCGGTCGATCTCGCCGGCCATGACCCGTGGCAGTGCCGACAGGTCGAGGTTGATCCGATGGTCGGTGACGCGGTCCTGGGGGAAGTTGTAGGTCCTGATCTTGTCGGAGCGATCGCCGCCGCCGACCATCGACCGGCGGGCCGCCGAGTCGGCCTCCCGCTGTCGCGCGAGCTCCCGCTCGTACAGCCGGGAGCGGAGCACGGCCATCGCCTTTGCCTTGTTCTTGTGCTGGCTCTTCTCATCCTGGATCTCGACGACCAGGCCGCTCGGCAGGTGCGTGATCCGAACCGCCGAGTCCGTCGTGTTGACCGACTGGCCGCCGGGCCCCGACGAGCGCTTGACCTCGATCCGGAGGTCCTTCTCCTCGTCGATGTCGATCTCGACCTCGTCGGCCTCGGGCATGACGACGACGGTCACGGTCGACGTGTGGATCCGCCCGGACGACTCCGTCGCGGGGATCCGCTGGACGCGGTGAACGCCGCCCTCGAACTTGAGCCGGCTGTAGGCGCCGTCGCCGTGGATCTGGAGGATCGCCTCCTTGACCCCGCCGATCCCGGTCTCGCTCAGGCTGAGCAGCTCCGGGACGAACTTGTGCCGCTCGGCGTAGCGGACGTACATCCGGTACAGCTCGGCGGCGAACAGGGCCGCCTCCTCGCCGCCGGCACCGGCCCGGATCTCCATAATCACGTCGCGATCGTCGTTCGGGTCGCGCGGCAGGAGCAGGACCCGGAGCTCGTCGAGCAGGCGGGCCTCGTCGGTGGCGAGGCGATCGACCTCCTCGCCGGCCATCGCCCGCATCTCCTCGTCCTCGCCGCTCGCGTCGCGCAGCTGGCGGGCGCCGTCGAGCTCCGCGCGGACCGTCTCGAGCCGCCGGAATGCGGCGACGACCGGCTCGAGGCGGGCCATCTCCTTGCCGAGCCGGCGGATCGCATCGACGTCGGCCGAGGTCTCGGGGCGGGCCAGCTCCGCCTGCAGGTCGTCGTATTGGCGCGCGACGTCGGCCAGCCTCGCGTCGAGGTCGGTCGCGGCCATCGCGACGCTCATGCCCCGGGGAGCGGCGGGTCGATCGTGACGGGGGCGACCGCCTCCGCTTCCTGGGTCGCGGCGCGCGGCAGCGCGTGTTCGCCCTCGCGCAACGAGGCGCCGGGCGGCGGCAGGGGATCGCGGGCGAGCGTCCCGCTCCCGGCCGGGAGCTCCTCCCCGTCGGCCGCGAGTGCCTGCTCCATCGAGACGATGGCGACCTCGATCATGTCGTCGGTCGGTTGGCGCGTCGTGATCATCTGGACGAGGATGCCGGGCCACATGATCGCCCGGACGATCGGGTTGGCCCGATGGCGGGCGCCCCAGCGCAGGATCTCGTAGCCGACCGCGGCGATCACCGGGATCAGCAGGATCCGGCTGCCGATCATCACGAGCGGCTCCTGACGCCCGACGAGACTGAAGGCGATGATCGAGAGGGCGATGACGACGACGAGGAACTCGGTGCCGCAGCGGGGATGGGCGGTCGGGTACTTGCGGATCGCGGAGGGTGTCAGTGGCTCGTCGTGCTCGAGCGCGTGGATCGTCATGTGCTCGGCGCCGTGGTACTGGAAGACCCGCCGGATGTCGTTCGACTGGGCGATGAGGATCAGATACCCGAGGAAGATCGCGACCCGAATCAGGCCCTCCACGAGATGCTGGACGAACTGGTTTTCGTTCGAAACGTTACCTGTCGCCACGCTCGCCAGGAACAGCGGCAGGAGGAAGAAGATGCCGATGCCGGCGGCGAGCGTGATAACGAGCATCAGGGCGATCGAACCCTTGCCGAGCTCGACGCCTTCCTCCTCCGCCTGGACCGAGGCCGAGCGCACGAGCCAGCGCGTCCCCACGAACAGCGTCTCGTAGAGGACGACGAGCCCGCGGATCAGCGGGAGCTTGGCCCAGCGGCTGCCGTGGAAACGCGACCCGAGGGGCTCGGCGGCCCAGACGATCCGGCCGTCGGGATGGCGGATCGCGACGGCGATCGCGTCGCGGCCGCGCATCAGGACGCCCTCGATCAGGGCCTGGCCGCCGTACGTGAAGCGAGGCATGGCGGGAAGTCTACCGGCTGGCGGGGATCGCGCCGCTGGGCCCTGCTCGGTCCGTGCACCGTGCACCGTGCACGCGTCGCACGCCAGCTCAGCGTCGCATTCCCACGCGCTGCCTTTCCTACCCCGCCTCGGCCGCCTTCGCCTGCGCCGCCGCGAGCCGCCGCCGGGCCGCGTCGACGTACGCCTCGTCGATCTCCATCCCGACGAACCGCCGTCCCAGCTCGACCGCCGCCACGCCCGTCGAGCCGACGCCCATGAACGGGTCCAGGACGAGGTCGCCCGGCGCGCTCGCCAGCTCGATGAGCCGGCGCAGGACGCGGAGCGGCTTCTGGGTCGGGTGGACCGGGTCCCTGACCCGCTCGTTGCCGCTGCAGATCGGGGCCTCGATGAAGTTGTGCATGTCGCGCTGGCGAGTGAAGTTCCAGGTGTGACCGCGGTCCCAGCAGCAGACGATCAGCTCGCAGCTGTTGAGGAAGCCGACCCGGCGCAGCTTCGGCGGCGGGTTCGTCTTGTGCCAGACGATGAACTGGAACGTGTCGAA
>DASTVH010000248.1:0-13220 GCA_035759195.1 Candidatus Limnocylindrales bacterium | reverse complement strand
CACGCGTTGTCGCTGGCCGCCCGAGAGCTGGCTCGGCTTCCGCCGCTCGAAGCCCTCGAGCCGGACCATGCGGAGCGCCTCCCCGACGCGCCGATCGCGCTCGTCGCGCGGAACCTTGCGGACCATCAGGCCGTACGCGACGTTGTCGCCGACCGTCATGTGGGGGAAGAGGGCATAGTCCTGGAAGACGGTGTTCACGTCTCGCTCGAACGGCGCACGCCGGCTGACGTCCTCACCATGGAGGAGGATTCGCCCGGCCGTCGGCAGCTCGAATCCGGCGATCATCCGCAGGGTCGTCGTCTTGCCCGAGCCCGACGGGCCGAGCATCGAGAAGAACTCCCCGTCGCGGACGTCGAGATCGATGCCGTCGACCGCGAGAACGTCGCCGAAGGCCTTCGTGACGCCCTCGAGCCGCACGGCGGGGACGCCCGGTTCAGGCGAGCGGCCGGACGCACGGGCGGTGTCCACGGCGGGTCGGTCGATCGATTCGGTCGGGAGGGCCAAGCGCAACCTCGAAACGGATCCGCCGGGCTCGGCCGCAGCGTCGTGACGGTTCGCCGGCGCGGCGCCGGGAGGCGCCGTGGGCCGCGCGAAGTGGCCCGCAGATTGCGGCTGACGGAGCACACGTGTCAAGCCGAATCGGTCCTCGTTCCGCGCCATGCGAAACACCGGGCCGCGAACCACCCTAGACTGCGCCGCGATGATCCCGTCCCGCTCGATCGGCGTGTCCGCGCGCGCCCTCGCCGGTGTGCCGGCCGTCTCCGTCGCCGTGGCGCTCGCCGGGCTCGTCGTTGCCTGTGAAGCGGGCCCGCCGCCGGCAACGCCGCCGATCACCCCCGGCTCGTCGAGTGCGCCGCGCGAGGTCAACATCATTGCCAAGGACTGGGAGTTCCTGCCGCCGACGGTCGATCTCGTGCCGGGCGAGACGGTCCTCTTGCACGTGGTCAATGGCGGGCTCGAGATCCACGAGGTCGTGATCGGCGACCAGGCGGTCCAGGACGCGTGGGAGGCGGCAGAGGCCGCGACCGTCGGCCACCCGCCGGGCCCGACGCCGGTCGTGAGCGTCCCGCCGGAGCTGGCCGGGCTGCGCGTCGTCGTTCCCTCGGGCCGGCGCGTCGACGTCCCCTGGACGGTTCCCGGCGACGCGGCCGCGGACCCGGCCGGCCGGCTCCTCATCGGCTGCCACATTCCGGGCCATTGGGACCGAGGCATGGTCGCCGCGATCCGGCTGGTGAAGCCGGTGCGCGGTCCCTGATCGGCGGCCCGGTGGTACGCTTCGAGTCCGCGCCGGGGCCGGGTCCGGCTGGGACGAGGAGACGAAACGAATGACCTATGTGATCGCCGAGCCCTGCATCGACGTGCTCGACCTCTCGTGCGTCTCGGTCTGCCCGGTCGATTGCATCCATTACGAGGAAGGCGTCGATCGGAAGCTGTTCATCGACCCGAACGAGTGCATCGATTGCGGCGCCTGCGAGCCCGAGTGCCCGGTGAACGCGATCTTTCCCGAGGAGTCGCTGCCGGCCGAGTGGGCCGCGTATACCCAGATGGACGCGGTCTGGTACACGGACAAGGCCGCCGCCCGCGAGGCGGTCGACGCCGCCAAGCCCTCGGGGTGATGGCTTCGCGGAGCTCAGCCTCACGCCTCGGGGGGCGGGGGGCAATTCGCGACTGAGGGTGCCGGTTCTCGTTCTTGGGCTTCTCTGATGCGAATTGCGTCGCTTCTGCCGTCGGCGACCGAGATCGTCTGTGCCCTTGGGCTCGGCGAGGAGCTCGTCGGGATCACCCACGAGTGCGACTGGCCGCCGGAGATCGCCGGGACGCCGGTCCTGACCCGGAGCACCCATGAGCTGGCGGGCGCGAGCAGCGGCCGGATCCACCGCCTCGTTGCGGACGCGATCCACGGTGGCTCGTCGCTCTACGCGCTCGACGAGGAGGCGCTCGAGGCGGCCCGGCCCGAGATCATCCTGACCCAGGAGCTGTGCCGCGTCTGCGCGGTCAGCTACCGCGAGGTCAACGAGGTGGTCCGGTCGATCGACGCCGGAATCACGGTCGTCTCGCTCGAGCCGACCTCGCTCGAGGGCATCTTCAACACAATCTCGACGGTCGGGGCGATGACCGACGCCGAGGACTCCGCGGTCGAACTCGTCGAGACCCTCCGGACGCGCCTGGGGATCGTCGAGACGCGCGTGCAGGAGCGGCGCGAGGCGGGCCACGAGCCGCCGCGGATCGTCGCTCTCGAGTGGCTCGACCCGCCGTTCGCCGTCGGCCACTGGGTCCCCGAGCAGATCCGGCGGGCGGGCGGCTGGGACCTGCTCGGAGTCGACGGCCAGCCGTCCAGACAGTCCGACTGGACCGAGGTGGAGGACGTCGATCCGGAGATGCTCGTCCTCATGCCCTGCGGGTTCCACCTCGCCGAGACCGTCGCCGAATGGTCGAGGACGGCCCGCCCGCCCGGATGGGCGTCGCTGGAGGCCGTCCGCCGGGGCAACGTCTTCGCCGTCGACGGCTCGGCCTACTTCTCGAGGCCCGGGCCGCGCGTCATCGACGGGATCGAGATGCTGGCCGAGATCTTCGATCCCGAGGGATTCGTCGAGACGTCGCCGCCCGGCGGCTGGACGCCGGTCGGATCGTGACCGGGGCGGCGACCGGGCCGCGGCCGAGCTTCGCCTGCCTGTGGTGCGGGCGGGCCTGGACCGTCCGAGCGGCCGACGACCTCGAGGGGTGGGCGCGCCTCTGCCCCGACTGCCTCGGCCGAGCCGGTGACAACGAGTTCCTCCGGTTCCGGCTGCGCTCGGCGCTCGAGGCGCGGGCGGCCGCACGGTCGGGCGGTCCGCCCGGATCGGCGGAGACGGCGGCAGGCTCGGCCGAAGGCGCGCCCGAACAGCCGGTCGGGTCGGGCGACGGCGCCGCGCCGGGTCACGGCGCCGATGGCGATCGGTCGGCCGAGATGGTCGCCTACTGCGAGGCCCGCGCCGATGAGTACGACGACTGGTACCTGCGCCGCGGCCGCTACGCCCGCGGCCCGATCCACGATGCCGCCTGGCACGCCGAGCTCGACCGGGCGGGCGCATGGCTCGACGGCCTGCCCATCGCCGGCCGGATCGTCGAGCTGGCGGCCGGAACCGGCTGGTGGTCGGCGCTCCTCGCCTCGAAGGGCGAGCTGTGGCTCTACGACGCCGCGCAGGCGCCCCTCGACCGGGCCCGCGATCGTCTCCTGGCCCACCGGCTGCGGGCCCACCTCCACGTCCGCGACGCGTGGGCGGAGCCGGATCGCCGGGTCGATGCGCTCGTCTGCAACTTCTGGCTGAGCCACGTGCCGCGGGAGCGGACCGTCGAGTTCCTCGAGCTGGCCCGCCGCTGGCTCGTGCCGGGCAGCATCTTCGCGGCGATCGACTCGCTCCCGGACCCCCAGTCGGGCGCGGCCGACAACCCGCCGCAGCAGGGCGACGTGGCGGTGCGCCGGCTCGCCGACGGTCGGGAGTTCACGATCGTCAAGGTGCACCGGACCCCGGACGAGATCGAGGCGGCGCTCCGCGCGGCGGGCTTCGCGTCGGCCCAGGCGACGACGACCGGCCGCTTCTTCGTGCTCATCGAAGGCCGCGCCTAGGTCGTCTGCCGCACCGTGGGCCGACCGCGCCTTCCTCGAACGGCGGCGGCCTCCCGCGCGGCGAGACCGGCTCCCGGTCGGGGCCGCGCCACGTGCGATACTCCGGGCGATGTCCCCGCTCGCCAATCGGACGATCGCGACGGTCGGCTCCGGCGTCATGGCCGAGGCGATGATCGCCGGGCTGCTCCGGGGCGCGCTCGTCGAACCCGGCCAGGTCGTCGCCAGCCACCCCCGGGCCGAACGCCGGGAGCACCTCGAGCGCGAGTACGGGATCCGAGTCGTCGCCGACAACGTGGCCGCGCTCGAGGGCGCAGACGTCGTGCTCTTCGCGATCAAGCCCCAGATGCTCGGTCGGGTCGGTCGCGAGATCGGGCCGCACCTCCGGCGCGGCCAGCTCGTCCTGTCGGTGATCGCCGGGGCGACGACCGCGGCCCTCACGGGGACGCTCGGCCACGACCAGGTGATCCGGGCGATGCCCAACACGCCGGCCCGCCTCGGCAAGGGCATGACGGTCTGGTATGCGACCCCGGAGACGACGGCCGCCCAGCGCGAGCAGGCAGGTGCCCTCCTCGCCGCTCTCGGGGCCCAGCTCGAGGTCGACGACGAGAAGTTCGTGGCGATGGCGACCGCGGTCTCCGGCACCGGGCCGACGTACGTCTTCCTCGTCATGGAGGCGCTGATCGACGCGGCGGTGCACCTCGGCTTTCCGCGCCACGTCGCCCACGACCTCGTGATCGAGACGCTCGAAGGCAGCACGCTCTTCGCCAAGCAGTCCGGCATGCACCCGGCCGAGCTCCGGAACATGGTCACGTCGCCCGGCGGGACGAGCGCCGCCGCCCTCCACGAGCTCGAGTCGGGCCGGCTGCGCACCGTCCTGTCGGAAGCGGTCTGGGCGGCCTACCGCCGAACCGTCGAGCTCGGCGACCAGCTGGAGGCGAGCGTGGATGACGGCCGCCGACGCGGGACGGCCGATCGCGCAGGTGCGAACGGCCCCGGGCCGGCCTCCGGCGAGGAGCGGCTCGCCGCGCGATGACCGCCCCTCAAGGCGCCTCGATCACCCTGCGACCGGGACCGGGGACGCGGATCGACCTGCGGCGGGCGCCGCTGGCCGAGATCGTGGCGATCGATCTGCGGGCCGCCGAGCGCGACTTCTGGGACGACGAGGCCGCCCTCTGGGATCGGCTGACTGCTTCCTGGGCCGGCCTGGACGACGCGGCCTGGCGCCTCCCGGGCGCCGCCCCGTCGGACGCCGGCGGCCCCGACTGGTCGCTCCTCGAGCACGTCGCTCACATCATGGACTGGCAGGAGATCGCAGTCGGCTACGTCGGCGTTGCGATCGCGAGCGGCCGCTGGCCGAGCGACGATGACTACGACGGCGGCGACTTCGACACGTTCAACGAGCGGCGACGGGTGGTCTACGGGGCGCTCGTGCCGGGGGAGGTGCGGCGCCGCCTCCGCGAGGCCCGGGCGCGACTGGTGGACCTCGCCCGGAGGCTGCCGCTCCCGACGATTCGCAGCGACGCCGCGTGGGGCTGGGTCTACAACGTCCTCCACGGCCACGCGATCGACCATCTGCGCGTCATCGAGCCCTGGTCCGACCACCTTCGGGCGCGCCAGGTCCAGAACGATCCGTTCGGCAGCCATCCACAGCCATCCGCGGCGGATCCGGACGGCGGGATCGCGCGCTTCTGGACCGACGAGGAGCGTGTGTTCGGCCTCTTCGACGAGCTCGTCGAGGCATTGCCCGGCCGGGCCTGGACCGACCGAGAGGTGACGCCGGGCTGGACGATCGCCGATCACGTCGGCCACGTCGCCGCCTGGTTCGACGAGGCGGTCCGGGCGCTCGACGAGCACCGCCGCTCGGGCCGCTGGCTGCCGCTTCCGGCGGAGGGCGTCGACGCGTGGAACGAGGATCGGGTCGCCCGGACCCGGGGCACAGGACGCGCCGAGCTGCTCGAGCGGTTCGGGGCCGGCCGGCGGCGGCTCGAGGCGGCCGTGCGCGCGATGTCCGTCGAGGAATGGCTGGACCCCGAGGGCTTCAGCTGGGCCTACGAGGACCTGCACGGCCACCTCCGGGCACATCTCGCGATGATCGGCCCGGCCGCCGCCCGGGCGGGATGGCCGGAGGCATGAGTGGCGGCTCCAACCGCACCGCCGCTCGAGCCCGGCCTGCCGCCGCCCGGCCTGCCCGGCCTGCCCGGACAGCCCGTCCGGCGGACGAGGGACGGCCGGGCGGCCTGACGATCGAGGCAATCGTCGCGATCGACAGCCCGCGTGAGTTCCGGCTTCACCCACGCGACCGATCCGTCGCCTACACCGCCGAAGCCGCCGGCTCCCGGCAGCTGTTCGTCCTTCCCCTCCGGGGCGGCTATCCGATCCAGGTGACCGCGTCGGAGAAGCCGATCTCCGATCCCCAATGGTCCCCCGACGGGCGGCGCCTGGCCTACCTCCGCGAGAAGGCGCTGCGTGTCGTCGAGGCCGACGGGTCGCGGGACACGCTCGTCAGCGAGCACCCGGCCGGGGTGTCCGCGCCGCGCTGGTCGCCCGACGGCAGGCGCCTGGCCTTCGTCTCGCGGCGGCGCGGCTGGTCGCAGGTCTGGCTCGTTGACGCGCCCATTCCCCGGCGCGGCCGGCCGGCCCGCGATCCGCGTCCGGCCGAACCGCGGCCGGTCACGGCGACCGGCCTCGACGTCGAGGACTACGGCTGGACCGCCGACGGCCGCTCGCTCGCGGTTGCCGGCCTGCGCGCCCCGGTCTTCTCGACCGGCGAGATCCACCTCGTCGACTTGGCGACCGGCGAGGAGCGGCGGGTCGCCGGCGGCGGCGAGGAGTGGGCCTCCGGTCCCCGGCCGATGCCCGACGGGGGCCTCCTCTACGCGACCGATGCCGACGGTTGGTTCCAGGTCGTCCACCTGTCGGCCGACGGCCGCGAGCGGCGCGTCCTGACGGCCGGCGAGCGGGAGCACGGCGAGCCGGCCGGGGGCCAGGGCTGGGCGGCCCTGGCCTCGCCGGACGGCAGCCGGTTCGTCCACATCGAGGTCCACGACGGGCTCGTCGACCTCGTCGTCGCCCCGATCGCACCGGCCGGTCCGGTCAAGCGCGGTCGCGGCCGGCCGCGGAAGAACCCGCCACCGCAGGTCGCCGCCGCGGGCGGCCGCCCCGTCAACCCCCGGCCGGGTGTCTGGCGCAGCGTCGGCTGGTCGAGCGACGGCACCTGGATCGCCGCAGTCGGCGAGAGCGAAACGGCGCCCCAGGATCTCTGGATGCTCCCCGTTCCGGGAGCCGGCCCACCCGACGCGCGGCCGCGCCAGGTCACGAACTCGCTCCCGGCGACCGTCGCCGCCGCCCTCGCGCCGGCCCGCGTGGCGCAGGGGGAGCGGACGGCGATCACCGCCCGCGACGGGTTGCGCGTCGAGGCGACGCTGTGGCGTCCGCTCGGTGCGACCGGCCGGCGCGGCGGCCGCAAGGTGCCGGTCGTCATCACGCCGCACGGCGGGCCGACCTGGCAGTCCTACCGGGCCTTCACCCCGTTCAAGCTGCTGCTCGCCGGCGAGGGCTTCGCGGTGCTGGACCCGGACTTCCGCGGCTCGACCGGGTACGGCCGGGAGTTCCGCCGGGCAAACCACGACGAGTGGGGTCATGCCGATGTCGGCGACGTGCTCGACGCCGCGCACTGGGCCCTCGAGCAGCCGTGGTGTGACGGGCGGCTCGCTGTCTTCGGCGGCTCGTACGGTGGCTACATGGTGCTGTGCGCCCTCGTCGAGGAGCCCGGCCTGTGGCGGGCCGGCATCGACCTGTACGGCGATTCCGAGATCGCCGAGAGCTACCGCCACGGCGACCGCGCCGGGCGGCTCGACCTCGCCCGCCAGATGGGCTCGCCCGACGATCCTGATCGCGTCGAGCGGTATCGGCGGGCGTCGCCCGTCTATCGCGCGGAACGGATCGAGGCCCCCGTCCTGATCCTCCACGGTCGGAAGGACAAGCGCGTCGTGCCGCTGATGTCGGAGCGGATGGTCGAGGCGCTCGAGATCGAAGGCAAACATCACGAGGTCCACTGGTACGACGACGAGGCGCACGGCTGGGAGAAGCGCGAGAGCCGGCGCGATGCGTTCGGCCGGATCCTGGCGTTCCTGAAGCGCCACGTCCTCGACGAGCCCGGCGAGTCGGCCGCCTCCGACGCCGACGCGGACTGAGCCGGCGCCCGGGCGGCTACCATCGCCGTCGTGACCCTCCCCGCGATCGGCAGCCTTCCCGGCCGCGCGCTGCGTTCGGTCATGCTCTGGCTGTCGCGACGGCGGGCCCTCGGCCGGGTCGCGACCCGCCTGCCGTTCACGCGGGCCATGGTCGCCCGCTTCGTGGCAGGAGAGTCCCTCGCGGACGCGCTGGACGCCCTCGAGCGGCTGCGTGACCGGGGCCTCCGGACGACGGTCGACATCCTCGGCGAGTCGGTCACGTCGGAAGCGGCGGCCCGGGCCGCGGCAGACCAGTACCTCGTCACGCTCGATGCGCTTGCCGAGCGCGGCCTCGACCGGAACGTCAGCCTGAAGCTGAGCCAGATGGGCCTCGGCCTCTCCGAGGAGCTCTGCCGCGAGAACGTCGGCCGGATCGTGGCCAGGGCCGTCGAGCTCGGGGCATTCGTCCGGATCGACATGGAGGACCACACGACGACGGACGCGACGCTCGCGATCTGGCGCGACCTGCGCCCGGCGGCGCCGATCCACGAGGCCCCCGCGCCCGGCGGCGCCGCTGCCAGCAAGGCCGACCTCGGGGTGGTCATCCAGTCGGCCCTCCACCGCAGCCCGGCGGACGTCGACGCCCTCATCGGCGAGGGCGCCCGGATCCGCCTCTGCAAGGGGGCCTACGTCGAGCCGGCCTCGGTCGCCCATCAGGTCAAGGCCGACGTCGATGCGGCGTACGAGACGCTCATGCTCCGGCTGCTGCGGGACGGCCGGTTCCCGGCGTTCGCGACCCACGACGAGCGGCTGATCGCACGGGCGACCCGGGTCGCGGAAGCCGAGGGCATCGCGCCCGACCGATACGAATTCCAGATGCTCTATGGCGTCCGGCGCGATCTGCAGGACCGGCTCGTCCGGGCCGGCTTCGGGGTCCGCGTCTACGTGCCGTTCGGGACGCAGTGGTATCCGTACTTCATGCGCCGCCTGGCGGAGCGCCCGGCCAACGTCCTGTTCCTGGTGCGGAGCATCATTCGCGAAGGACGCGGCTCCCGAAGCCCGGGCTGACCGGACCGGCCGCGGCCGGCCCGAACCGGCCGGGAATCGAAGAGCCGTCCGATGGGCCCGGACGGCTCCGCGATGAGCGTGGCGGACGATGCCGCCGGATCAGTGCGCCGCTGCTAGAACCAGCGCTTCGCAGCTTCGAGAACGAGCGCCGAGCTGGCCAGCGCGGACAGCGCGAGCAGGGCGCGGAACGCCTGCGACTTGAGATACTTCATCGATCGTCCCTCTGCGCGGTCCCCCTGGGCTGAGAGCAACCGCTCCCGACAACGCCGACAGTACGGCCGATCGGCGGCCGATGGTATGGCCCATGAGTACTGGTACCCGACCGTCAGTCGTATGAGGTGTCGCCGCGCACCGGCCGGGCCAGCCGCATGCCGGAGGCGATCGCGATGGCCACGCCGAGGCCGATCAGGACGTCGCCGACGCTGAACACGTTGGCGAGCGGGATCGGGCTGGGCAGGGCGAAGACGTCGGTCAGGGGCTGGAGCACCGGATCGCCGACGATCGCGCTGTTCGAGAAGCCCGGTCCATGCTCGATGCCGGCCAGGCGCGCGGCGCCGGGATCGGCCGGCATCACGCCGCCGTTGGCGACGATCGCCGCGAGATTCGAGATCGTCCCCACGACGACGAGCACGAGCCCCGGAATCCGGACGTTGCGGGCCACCGCCGCGAGGGTCGCGATCGTCGAGCCGAGATACAGCGGCAGTCCGGCGTCGCCCACGATGCCCTCGAGCGGCCCGAAGATCAGGAGCTGGACGACGAAGCCGGCGATCGCGAGCGGCGCCCAGCGGAAGCCCATCGAGCCGAGCCCCTCGAGGCGGCCGCCGAGCAGATAGCCGGCAACGAGGCCGAACGCGACCGCGTAGAGGAGGAGCATCGACTCAGCGGCGGGCGAGGATCTCGCGAAGCTGCGTCACGTGATCCGCGAGATGGTCCGCGAGGAACGGCGCGACCATCGCCTCCACGGTCAGCTCGCCGCGTCGCGGATGCAGGCCGCGGCGCGCCCGCTCGGCCGGATCGAGCGCCCGCAGGCGGTTCGCTGCAACGGCGGCGCTCGCCTCGATCCGCGCCAGGAGCGCGCTCGCCGGCTGCTGCCGATCGGCACCGATCCGGGCGATCCGGGCCTCGTCGGTCGCGATCCGCCCGAACGGCACCGGATCCGAAGCCGCCTCTCGAGCGAGGATCGACTCGATCTGCGCAACCCAGTACGGGATCATCTCGGCGACGTGGGCGAGCAGCTCCTTCGGGCCCCAGTCGGCCTCGGGCTCTTCGCCGTAGGCGGGGCTGAGCGGCCACGGCTCGCCCGCCTCGATCTCGGAGCCGAGCTCCCCGAGCTGCCGCGCCGCCGCTTCGAATCGTTCGATCGCTTCGTCCATCGGCGCCCAGTGTCTCATGCGGGCGTAGCATGGGATCCCACAGGTCCGCTCGGTGACGGCCGGGCGACGATTCGCTCCACAGGGAGACGCGAGCACATGACCGACACCGTCGACCGCGGCGCGGCCAACCAGGCCGGCGCCCGGATCAACCGCGACGCCTACGCCGAGGCGCAGGACTTCCTCCCGCTCAGGGGCATCGACCACGTCGAGTTCTGGGTCGGCAACGCCCGCCAGGCATCGGCCTACTACCGGGCCCTGTGGGGCTTCACGCCGGTCGCCTACGCGGGGCTCGAGACCGGCGTCCGGGACCGGGCCAGCTACGTGATGCGTCAGAACGACATCACGTTCGTCTTCACCGCCCCGCTCACGCCCGACGGCGAGATCGCCGAGCACGTCCGCGAGCACGGCGACGGCGTCAAGGACATCGCCTTCGCCGTGGACGACGTCGCGGCCGCCTTCCAGGAGACGACCGCCCGCGGCGCCCGACCGGCGATCGAGCCGACCGATCACGACGGCGGCGAGGACGGCGTGCTCCGCCGGTCGGCGGTCTACACGTACGGCGAGACCCGCCACTCGTTCGTCGACCGCTCCGCGTACCACGGAGCGTTCGCCCCGGGCTACCGCAAGGTGAAGAAGCCGGCCCGGGCCGCAGGTGGCCTGTCGTTGCTCGAGATCGACCACTGCGTCGGCAACGTGGCGCTGGGCGAGATGAACCGGTTCGTCGACTTCTATCGCGACGTGTTCGGGTTCAGCCAGCTGATCCACTACGACGACAAGGTCATCCACACCGATTACAGCGCGCTGATGTCGAAGGTCATGACCAACGGCAACGGCCGCATCAAGTTCCCGATCAACGAGCCGGCCACCGGCAAGAAGAAGAGCCAGATCCAGGAGTACCTCGACTGGTATCGCTCGCCGGGCTGCCAGCACATCGCGCTGCGAACCGAGGACATCGTCGGCACCGTCCGGCAGCTCCGCGAGAACGGCGTCGAGTTCCTCGGCCTGCCCCACGAGTACTACGCGACGCTGGCCGACCGCGTCGGCGACGTGGGCGTCCCGATGGAGACGCTCGAGGAGCTCGGCATCGAGGCCGACCGCGACGAGGAAGGCTACCTCCTCCAGATCTTCACCCGCCCCGTCCAGGACCGCCCGACGTTCTTCTTCGAGATCATCGAGCGGCACGGCTCGCGCGGGTTCGGCGTCGGCAACTTCAAGGCGCTGTTCGAGGCGATCGAGCGCGAGCAGGCGAAGCGGGGCAACCTCTAGGAAAGGCCGCCGCGTCACGTTCTGAGCGTAGAACCGGCCCGGACGCACGCGCGGCGTCGAGGCCCGTTGCGGCGCGCCCGGTAGGGGGCGGCTGCCTCGGATCGGGAAGGAAGCCCGCTCCGCCCGGGACGCCGATCCCATGACACCGGGACGCGTCCGCCCGCAGGCTCAGGCCCAGCCGGCGCCAGGCTCCGTCAACGCCTCGCCGGCGCTCGGAGGTTGCACATGCGCGGTATCGCCCGACGCGACGCACGGGCGCGAGCCGTCGGCGTCGTCCCGTCGACCACGGCCCTCGCATTCCGGCCGAGCCTGAGATTCGCCGCCTGGGCCGCGTTCACGGCCGCGGCGATCGCTGCCGTCGGTGCGCTGTTCCTCGTCGCGATGTTCGCGTCACTCGGGACCGGTGCGAGGTCGGCCGGACTGACGTTCGGACGGATCAACGACATCCTCATCCTCGTTTCGTATCCGCTCGCCACGCCGGCCGTCCTGGGAGTGCATCGACTGCTGCGGCCGCACGCACCGATCCGGATGACGGTCGCCACGACCATCTCGATCGTGTCCATCGGAGCGATCGCACTCCTGCAGGCGCTGCTCGTCGTGGAGGTGCTGACGTTCGAGCAGCAGGTCATCCCGGTCACGATCGCCATCGTCGGCTTCGCCGTCGGTCAGGCCATGGCGGCCGCCGTCGGTCGGTCGACGGGGCTCATGCCCGGTGGCGTTCGATGGGCGCTGCCGACGGCCGTCTACTTCGGCTTCCCGCTGTGGGCCGTCTGGGTGGGACGCCAGCTCAATCGGATTGCGAGCGGGAGCGGTCGACGATGAGCCGGCGTGCGCCGGCGCCCCTCGCCATGCGACCCCCGAGCGTTTCGAGCGAGGCGGCCCCGCTATCCTGACCCGACCCGACAAACGAGGAGGGAACGATGGACTGGTACCCGTGGGTCGTGCTCACCCACGTTCTGGCGGCGTTCGGCTTCGCGCTGTCACACGGCGTCTCGGCGTACGCCGCCTTCGCGATCCGCCGCGAGCGCGAGCCGCAGCGCGTCGGCGCCCTGCTCGATCTCTCCGGGATCGCCATCGGCGGCATGTACGCGAGCCTCGGCATCCTCCTGCTGGCCGGAATCGCCGCGGCGATCATGGGCGACTGGTTCGGCTCGGGCTGGCCGTGGGCCGCGATCGCCCTGCTCGTGCTCATCGCGGTCGCGATGTACGCGATGGGCACGCGCTACTACGCCGAGGTTCGGACGGCCGTCGGCAAGGGCCGGGGCGACCCGCCGCCACCGCCCGCCTCGGCGGACGAGCTGGCCGCCCTCCTCGACAATCGCCGGCCGGAGGTCCTCGCCCTCGTCGGGCTCGTCGGGTTCGGATTGATCGTCTGGCTGATGGAGCTCAAGCCCTTCTAGCCCCGGCCGTCAGGCCGCCCGTCCCAGAAGGCCGCGAAGTCGCCGAGCCCGGCCGTCGAGCGCGTGCTCGAGACGGTCGGCCGGGCTCATCGACCTGTGCTCCGGGCCAGGGGCAACCTTGGACAACGGCTCGCAGCGTGGGGCCGGCCGGGGCCCAACGCATCCCCCAGACGCCGTAACTCGACTGGGACCTTGGGACCGGCGGCGCGCGCGGTCCGGGGCCGGTGAAGCGTCCTCGCGACGCTCGATCACCGGCACGGCGCCGCTCTGGCGCGCGCCCGTGGCGGACCCGCGGCGGATCGACACGTGGCACGATGGCGTTGACTCAAGCACG